>NZ_JBOJLM010000016.1:0-70033 GCF_050750585.1 Salinimicrobium sp. WS361 | reverse complement strand
TTGGAAAAACCACCATTAATTACACCGTCACCGATGCAGCAGGATTAACCGCTTCAGGAGCTATAGAAGTTACTATTGAAGATAAAGAAGCTCCCACCCTGCCTAACATCAGCACGCTGGAGAATTGGAGTTGCGGGGAAGCTATTCCTGTTCCTGTGGCACAGGATAATTGTTCAGGTGAAATTCAAGGGGAAACCCCAAAGCTCATTTTTGATGGTCCGGGACAATATACGGTTACCTGGACTTTCACTGATGACAAAGGAAACTTCAGTACTAAAGACCAAACCATTAACATTCCTGAGCCCACTGTTGCTGTACCCGCAATTGACGGCAGCGAGTTTTGTAATACTGAAACTATTCCTGCTGTAACCTTTACCGGTAATACTTTAGCAAACAAATCTTATTCCTGGTCTTATAAAAGTGCTTCCGGAAGCAGTCTTGATATTGGACTGGCTTCAAGTGGAACAGGAAATATCCCTGCTTTTACGGCTAAGAACAACACTAATGAATCTGTTACCGCCGTATTTGAGGTTATTCCTTTCGGAAATGCCTGCGAAGGGGATGCGACCAGTTTTTCCATCACCATACACCCCACTCCATCGATCACAAAACCTAATGATATTGTGGTATGTGAAGGAGAAACGATTAGTAAGATTGATCTTTCAAACGTATCGGTAACAGGAAGTGAAGTGGTATGGAGTAATGATAACACCAATATTGGCCTTAGTCCTTCAGGAAATGGAGATATTGCTGCATTTGTCGCCACCACTAATGGCACTCATGTGACCCAGGTTGCCAACATTAGCCTGACTCCTTCAGCAAACGATTGTCCCGGAGAAATAGAAACCTTCAAAATAACGGTTAAACCAAAACCGGAAGTAAATGTTTTTCCTGATGAACAGACTTACTGCAACGGACAAACAACAGAGATCCTGTCTCTTGGCGCTAACGTAACCGGCACTAAATTCAATATTTCTGGTGGTTCGGCTATTGGGTTATCTAACAGGACTAACGTTACTGAAATTCCTTCTTATACTGCCAAAACCGGCGCAGCAACTGTAACAATAACCCCTGTGGTAAATGGTTGTACGGGAGCACCGGTGACCTATGATGTTACTGTAAATCCCACCCCGACAGTTTCAGTGAGTCCGGCCAGCCAGCAAATATGTTCCGGTGAAAGCACCTCCATTAATTTAAGCGGAAGTGGGACTTCATTTTCCTGGACTATTGCTGAAGTGGGAAATGACATCACCGGGGCTTCTGAAGGCTCGGGAAATCAGATTGTTCAGACGCTTTCCAATAATAGCTCCCAGCCACAGGCTGTAAAGTATCGAGTTGTTCCTGAAGCGAATGGTTGCACAGGTACACCAATAAGTGTGACTGTTACTGTGAATCCTACACCTCATTTCGAATTTATTAATGCTGATTCCCTTTGTTCACCCGCAGATCTTACCTTATTAGAATTTAGCCCTAATTCCTCGACAGGTTTAAGTTTAGCTTACTTTAAAAATGGAAGTCAAGTCCAAAACCCTAAAGAAGCAGAACCGGGTGTCTATAACATTATTGCTACCTCAACTACTGGTTGTTCAATTGAAAAGGAAATTATTGTAAATCAAACACCTGAATTAATAGGATCTCTGAATGCACCAGACGCTTGTTCGAATACGGCATTTGAATATGAGCTCAAGACAAATGATTCTGATACTGAAATAATCTGGAATCGTTTACCACACCCTGATATTTCCAGTAATTCTACAGGAAATGGCACCGGTAATATAGGTGAAACCTTGAGAAACACTTCAAACCAACCCGTCGAAGTCACTTATGAGGTAAACATTTCTTCACCTGAAGGATGTTTGAACACCCAAAAAGTAACAACAACGGTTAATCCAATACCCCGTCTAAGCAATCCTTCAACCGATCCTGAGAGACTTGAGTATAGTTTTATAATATGTGGTGGTGATATATTTGAATTTCATCCATCAAGTGATACACCAAATACCTCTTTCAGATGGGAACGTGAGCCAATAGGAGAGAATTCAGCTAATAACGGGACGGGAACTATTAGAGAAAATTTATTAAACTCCACAGCTGAAGACATAAGTGGTATTTATAAAATTTATTTGAGTTCAAACCAGTGTGATAACCCAACTCCATATGAAGTACGAGTTTTGGTTAAAAGAGCTCCAGATGTTAACGCTTCTATTGTCCTCAACGGTAATTCAGAAAATAAAAACTCTAAAATTATTGAAATCTGTCCTGGTGAGAGTTATGTGGACTTATATTCTAATGCAGAAGTAGCAACTGGGGAAAACCTCCCACCAATAGTTGTAAACTGGAATTTCAGTAACCAATCACATCGTAATAAATGGTCAAAAGATCCCTCAACTGGAAACAGATGGAGAGAAGGCTCTAACGGGGATTTAGCATATAAATATAGCTGCGGCTGGTGGTCAACTTGTGAAGCAGAATTTGATTTCTCAAATGAAAATTCACCATTTCTTGTTGTAAACAGTGAAGAATATTCCGGAAACTTTGATGACATTTCCCTGATTAGCCCTAGCTTTAGCACAGTGGGTTATTCTAAAGTTGTTTTAAATTTTAGCCATGCATATAAAGATGGTGGAAGTTCATGGCGCAATGAATATGATACAGGAGAAGTCCAAATTTCTACAGATGGAGGAAATACCTGGAAAACAAAAGAAGTTTACACGAGTGACATTGGTTCGAGGACGAGCATGGTTCCAGGTCTTACTGATAATGGACAATTTATAGAGATACCTAAAGACGAACCTGATGTAAGAATTAGGTTTTTGTATGATAATGGTAGTGGTTGGTCTAGAAGAGAAGGATTCTGGGCAATTGGAAATGTTAGCATTTCTGGAGAAGGCTCGGAACAACCAACAGTAACATGGATACGATCAGACAAGCCGGATGAGATATTTTCCTACGAACAAAATCCAAAAAATGTTCAGGTAAATGGTGCAACCACATTCACCGCCATATACAAGTATGAAAGCGTTGATTGCCCAGGCTCAGATACTGTTGAAGTTATTGTTCGTACTCCACCAGAACCAATATTAGAAGCAAACTATTGTACCAATTCTAAATTTGTTGAGATTACCACAGATCAAAATTATACTGACTATGACTGGGAATCACAGGGAAAAACGATCACTCCAGTAACAGGAGAACCGTGGAGGATAGAGGCCGAAATTGCGGGAACTTATACTGTCACTGTCACCGATGAATTTGGTTGCACCGGCACAGGATTTATTGATATTTCTAATGAATTAATTATAAATGGTGACTTTGAAGATGGTAATACAGGTTTCTATACTGAATACAACTATAAACCCTATCCCACTGCTTACACCGATCGAAATCAAGGCACTGCAGCTTTATGGGCTGAACGAACCTATACAGTAGCTCAAGATGCACATCCTACTCCATATGCTTACCATCCGCACTTCTTTGGTCGGGATCATACTACTGGCTCCGGAAAATTCCTATTGGTAAACGGAGCCCCCGCCTCTGGAAAAGTGATTTGGAGACAGACCATAACGAATATCCAACCTAATACAAATTACTACTTTAGTGCCTGGGGTATGAATCTTAACCCTTCAAGCCCAGCTCGGTTACAGTTTAAGGTTAACGGGGTGAATACCGGAACCGTAGCCAATCTGAATAATGCCCCAAAACCAACAAGTAATTATCAGGTAAATACTTCGAATTGGGTACAATTTTATAGTAATCCTTTCTGGAATTCTGGAAATGCAACAACTGCCGTTCTTGAAATAGTAAATTTAAACACTGACACAGGAGGTAATGATTTTGGCTTGGATGACATATCCTTTGGTACCCTTGAATCAATCAAATTCTCAATCGATCCAATCCCGGCTACATTTTTATGTGAGGGAGAAATACTGGAAATTACTCCAGAATTTGAAGGAGGACGGGAACCGTTTGAATATACCTGGACCAACCCAAATGGAGATCTAGTTTCATCTGAAAAATCCCTTGTAATAGAAAATGTCACGGCAGATATGACCGGACAGTATAAATTAACAGTAACCGATTTTTACGGGTGCGAACCACAGGAGGCTCTAGCAACTGTGACTGTTTTAGGTATAGATGCCGGCGAAGATCAAACTCTGTGTTCTAATGTGGGGACCATTCAGCTGGATGGGCAAATATCAGGATCAAACGATGGTGGCACCTGGTCTACAAACGGCACCGGTACTTTTTCTAATAGTAAGGCCCTGGATGCCATATATACTCCGGGAGAAGCTGATTTTACTTCTGAAAATGGGGTAATACTTACCTTAACCTCTAATGATCCCAACGCTACCTGTATTGATGAGGTGAATATTTCTTTTTACAATTCTCCCCTTGCGACCGTTTCTGTCACCCCTGTAAATTGCTTTGGTGCACAGGATGGTACTGCAACTGTAACCGTGACAGAAGGAACAGGAACAGCTCCTTTTACCTATCAATGGAAAGACCAAAACGGAAATACTGTTGGAACAACCAAAACCGTCACTAACCTTCCTCCAAGTGAATCGGGTTATTCTGTAATTGTTACAGACACCAATGGCTGCTCGGTAGATGTTACCGGTCCTCCTGTCTTAGAACCTTCAGCATTACAAATTGACAGTACATCGGTAACGAATGTCACTTGTTTTGATGGTGAAGATGGTAGTGCCACTATTTCTGTAAGTGGAGGAGTGATTGCGGGTGATTCCCCTAATTACACTTTAACTTTATTAAACAACAACGGATCTGAAGTAGCTTCAGAAGTAAATAACACCACAGGGAATTTTGAGGTAACCAACCTTAAAGCCGGAGCTTATACTTTTACCGCAAATACAGCATATGGTTGCACCCTGCTTTCTGAAAATATTACTATAGATCAGCCATTAGAAATTATTGTGGATGCAGGTGAAGATATCATTGTTGCTGAATGTGGCATAAGTAAAATTCAGTTAAACGCCATACCTGTAGATCCTAACCTGGGGACTGGCAGATGGGAAGTTATTGCAACTGCACCAACAACTAGTAATTTACCCATTTTTGAAAATGAATTAGCTCCAAATACCTGGTTCACTGGGCAGGCTAATACAAAGTATGAAATAAGTTGGGTGGTAACTCCTACTGTTGAAGAGTGCAAAATAAGTGACACGGTGGTAATTGAACTCCCACCCGCCTGTAGCCGCTTGAACTTTGATGGAAACGACGATTTTGTAGATCTTGGTGATCACTACGACATGGTGAACAGCAATCTCTCTATCGAAGCATGGGTCAAACCTCATGATCTTACAGGAACAAGAACCATATTTTCTAAACGGGAAGAAGATAATTTGAATTCCGGCTACGATCTTATCTTAAGCAATGGAGCTCCTACTTTTAGGGTCGGAAATAAGAGTGTAACTTCCGTAAACTCACTAACAACAGATCGTTGGTTCCACATTGCCGGGGTATATTCTGGCAACGAATTGCAGCTGTATGTAGATGGCATCCTGGTAAAATCCAATTCAGGGATTACCCCAAACGCTATTATTGACAGTAGTGCCCCCGCTATTATTGGCGCAACTTACGCTTCTTCTTTTAGTGGAAGTAAAAATAACTTCTCAGGCTTTATCGAAGAGGTTCGAATATGGAGCACAGGAATTTCTGTTGAGCAAATAAGGTTCTACATGAACCAACGTCTTGAAAAAACCAATGATACTCAGGTTAACGGAAGTGTCTTAGGAAATGATCTAAACCTGCCAAACGCTCCCGAAGTACAGTCGTGGAGTAAACTGCCCGGTTATTATCAACTCCTGGCCGAAGAAGGCCTGATTGCTAACGGTTTCACTGTCAACCTTGGAAACCTGGGAAATACAGCAGACGGAAACCTGAAGAACATCGAAGATATGCAGGAAAACACTGCACCTCTCCCCTACAAACTTTTTACAAATGATGGTAACTGGTTTGACAAAAACACCTGGCAGCTGCCCAATCCGTACAACGGAAGAAATATTAGCATGCCAAATGTATGGAACGCTCCAAATACCAGCGGAATAAACGGGGAAGCCATTAACTGGAATATTGTAGATCTTAATGGTAAAAAAGTTAACAATCCCACTTCCTCTCAGAATATTACCCTCTTGGGCTTACTGGACAAAACAGGAACTCTTAATTTAAAAGGAGAAAATAATAAAACCGGAACCAGCCTAACGCTAACTCATTATCTTAAGCTCGACGGAGTTCTCGATCTTAATGGAGAATCACAGCTTTTACAGACAGAAGGCAGCAAGGTAGAGGGATCGGGATATCTTGAACGTGACCAGCAGGGAACTGCCAGTAGTCATAATTACAATTATTGGAGTTCTCCTGTAAGCATTCAAGGAAATGAACCCAATTCAGGATATAAACTTATTGATGTTCTAAGGGACGGAACTAACCCCGAAAATCCAGGTACTATAGATTTTAATCCTCAGTATCACTATGCAGATCATGATTACTCTGAAGGCGACCCTATTAGAATAAGCTCCTACTGGTTAAATAGGTTTTTTGGAAAAGCCGGGGAGTACAGCAAGTGGAAACAAATTACCCCAGGCACACTTGTAACTACAGGAGAAGGGTTTACCATGAAAGGGTCAAGAGGAAATAAAGATATAAAGGAGTTGCAAAACTACACCTTTAGGGGTATGCCTAATAATGGCACAATAACATTAAATATTGGGCTGGATCAAAATTATTTAATTGGAAACCCATACCCCTCAGCCATTGACGCAAGTGAATTTATTAGGGATAACCTAAAAAATGTTCCTTTAGGCAGAAATTCTCAAAATGTATTTAATGGCTCAATTTATTTCTGGTCTCATTTTGCTAATAAGACCCACATTCTTACTGAATATGTAGGAGGTTACGCCATTTACAACCTGGCCGGTGGTATTCGTGCAATTGCCAATGATGCCAGGATCAATAACCAGAATCCAAACCGACAGGGCGGAAAAAAACCACGCCAGTATATTGCTGTGGGCCAGGGATTTTTTATTAATACCGTTTTAAACCCTGCATTGTCGCTTAATCCAAATGTGACAATCACAGGTGGAGAGGTTAAATTCAATAATAGCCAGCGGGTATTTCAAACTGAGGCAGATTCCACAAAAGTCGTTTTCCATTCAATGGAGAAGAAGACGATTAGTTTGAATCCTACAACCGAAGAAACTACTACAGTTGAGAACAGAATGAGGCTGTGGCTCAAATTTGAATCTCCGGCCGGGTATCACCGTCAGCTCCTGGTAACCCGTGATACCGCTACAACTTCAGGTTTCGACCTTGGTTATGACGCACCTCTTATCGAAAATAATAAAGAGGATATGTACTGGCTTATGGGAGAAGAGGAGGATAGACTGGTAATTCAGGGAGTACCCGATTTTGATACTGAAAGGGTCTTACCTCTGGGACTTAAAATTTCTACGGAAGGAGAGTTCACCATTGCTATAGATGAAATGGAAAATATCCCTGATGACCTTCCGATATTTATTAGAGACAATGCTACCGACACTTATTACAACCTGAGAGCATCTGATTTTACTACAACAATTGAACCCGGTGAAATTCATGATCGTTACTCTCTTGTCTTCCATGAGAAAAAAGATGATACAGAAGATCCCGGTGACGGCGATGGAAATGGTGACGGCGATGGAAGTGGTGACGGTGATGACGACGGAAGTGGTGATGGCGATGGAAGTGGTGATGGCGACGGAAGTGAACAACCCGAAGAACCCACTCCTGCTCAGGGTAAATTTAATTTAGTTTATTCATCAAAGTATAAAGAAGTTGTAATTAAAAATCCAGGCCTGTTACCTCTCAAAAAGGCCATTTTGTTCAATGCTTTAGGACAGAAAATACATACCTATTCCAATATTGAGCTTGAAAAAATCAGCAAATTACCGATAAAAGTACCCAGCAAAGGCATGTATTTCGTACGGGTTTATTCTGAAGATTTCACCCGGGTGCTAAAATTCCTTGTGGACCAGATAGATTAAGGTTTTTTGCTCATTTCTGTCATCAAATTTTCATCAATACCTGAAAGTTGTGACAGCACTGAATCACAACTCTCGAAAAGTTATTTCGCAATAAAACCAAGTTCAAAAACCCTATGCAAAAGGATCTGGAAGTGGTTTTAGGCAAATTAACCTTCAAAGAAGTGCATTTAATCGGAGTTATTATTCTTTTATCGATTAAAAAAAGGAATAAAAGAATACAATCTTGAAAATTTTCCTACTTTTACCTGCTGATTTTTAACGGTTTGCCATGGGGAAAATCTACAATTCTCTCAAAATTTCGGTCCTCTTTTTACTACTGACAAGTTCGGTACTGGCATCCTTTTGGAATAACTCTACATCAAATACTTACATTTTCCCTCAGGAACTTCAGCCTCAGGCACAAAGTTGGGCGGAATCTCCTTACGGAATTTTTTCTGCTGCTTTTCAGGAATGTAGCCTCTCGGCCAGTTTGTCTTCAACTAACATCACTTGTAATGGCAACAGTGACGGATCAATAAATATTTCGGGACCTTCAGGAGGGAGCGGAAGTTATCAGTATAGCATTGACAATGGCAACTCCTGGCAGGATTCCGGAAACTTTAACGGACTCAACCCCGGCACCTATCAGGTACTCATTGCCGATAAGGCCGATTCCACCTGTCAAACAAGCCTTAATTCAAACCTTGTAATTTCTGAACCTGATTTACTAACTCTGATAAATTCCACCACCACGCCCGTTTCCTGTAATGGAGGAACTGATGGAAAAGTAACTGTTGGCAATGCTTCAGGTGGGAATTCCGGTTATACTTACAGCATCAACGGAGGTAATTTCTCAACAGCCACTACCTTCTCTAATCTTTCCGCAGGAGATCATGTGATCACTGTAAAAGACAGCAAGAATTGTGAAGCTTCAGAAACTGTTACCATTTCTCAACCGGACGTACTAACTCTCACAAATTCCACCACCACGCCCGTTTCCTGTAATGGAGGAAGTGATGGTACTGTAACTGTCGGCTCGATTGCAGGTGGAAATTCAGGTTATACTTACAGCATTAATGGAGGAGCCTTTTCAACAGCGACAACTTTCAGAAATCTTTCCGCAGGAGATCATGTGATCACTGTAAAAGACAGTAAGGGCTGTGAAGCTTCGGAAACTGTTACAATTTCTCAGCCGAACGTCCTGACTCTCACAAATTCCACCACCACGTCCGTTTCCTGTAACGGAGGAACTGACGGAAATGTAACTGTCGGCACTGTTACAGGTGGAAACTCAGGTTATACTTACAGCATAAATGGAGGTAGCTTCTCAACAGCAACTACTTTCTCCAATTTTTCCGCAGGAGATCATGTGATCACTGTAAAAGACAGCAAGGGTTGTGAAGCTTCAGAAACTCTTACCATCTATCAGCCGGACGTCCTGACTCTAACAAACTCCACCACCACGCCTGTTTCCTGTAATGGAGGAAGTGATGGTACTGTAACTATCGGCACTGTTACAGGCGGAAATTCAGGTTATACCTACAGCATAAATGGAGGTAGTTTTTCTACAGCCACTACGTTCAGCAACCTTTCCGCAGGAGATCATGTCATTACTGCTAGAGACAGTAAGGGCTGTGAAGCTTCGGAAACAGTTACAGTTTACGAGCCAGATGTACTGACTCTCACAAATTCCACCACCACTCCCGTTTCCTGTAACGGAGGAACTGACGGAACTGTAACTGTCGGGACCGCTTCAGGTGGAAACTCAGGTTATACTTACAGCATTGATGGAGGTAGTTTTTCAACAACTACTACTTTTAATAATCTTTCTGCAGGAGATCATGTCATCACTGTGAAAGACAGCAAGGGCTGTGAAGCTTCAGAAACTGTCACCATTTCTCAGCCGGATGTATTGACTCTCACAAATTCCACCACCACGCCTGTTTCCTGTAATGGAGGAAGTGATGGTACTGTAACTGTCGGCTCGATTGCAGGTGGAAATTCAGGTTATACTTACAGCATCAACAGTGGTTCTTTTTCAACAACTACTACTTTTAATAATCTTTCCGCGGGAGATCATGTCATCACTGTAAAAGACAGTAAGGGCTGTGAAGTTTCGGAAACTGTTACCATCTCCCAGCCGGAAGTCCTGACTCTAACAAACTCCACCACCACTCCTGTTTCCTGTAACGGAGGAAGTGATGGAATGGCAACTGTCGGCACCGCTTCAGGCGGAAACTCGGGTTATACTTACAGCATCAACGGTAGTTCTTTTTCTACAACCACTACTTTTAATAATCTTTCTGCAGGAGATCATATCATCAAGGTTAAAGACAGCAAGGGCTGTGAAGCTTCAGAAACTGTTACAATCTCTCAGCCAGATGTACTGACTCTTACAGGCTCCAACACCACACCTGTTTCCTGTAATGGAGGAAGTGATGGTACTGTAACTGTCGGCTCGATTGCAGGCGGAAATTCAAATTATACTTATAGCATTAATGGAGGAATTTTTTCAACAACTACTACTTTCTCTAACCTTTCCGCAGGAGATCATGTGATCACTGTAAAAGACAGCAAGGGCTGTGAAGCTTCAGAAACTGTTACTATTTCTCAGCCGAACCCACTAACTCTCACAAATTCCACCACCACGCCCGTTTCCTGTAACGGAGGAACTGACGGAACTGTAACAATCGGCACTGCTTCAGGCGGAAATTCGGGTTACACCTACAGCATTAATGGAGGTTCTTTTTCAACAACTACTACTTTCTCTAATCTTTCCGCAGGAGATCATGTGATCACTGTAAAAGACAGCAAGGGCTGTGAAGCTTCAGAAACTGTGACTATTTCTGAGCCAAACGTACTGACTCTGACAAACTCCACCACCACGCCCGTTTCCTGTAATGGAGGAAACGACGGATCTGTAACTGTCAGCACTGCTTCAGGTGGAAACTCAGGTTATACTTACAGCATTGATGGAGGTAGTTTTTCAACAACTACTACTTTTAATAATCTTTCTGCAGGAGATCATGTCATCACTGTAAAAGACAGCAAGGGCTGTGAAGCTTCAGAAACTGTTACAATTTCTCAGCCAGATGTACTGACTCTCACAAATTCCACCACCACTCCCGTTTCCTGTAACGGAGGAACTGACGGAACTGTAACTGTCGGCACCGCTTCAGGCGGAAATTCGGGATACACCTATAGCATTAATGGAGGTGGTTTCTCAACAGCGACTACTTTCAGTAATCTTTCCGCAGGAGATCATGTGATCACTGTAAAAGACAGCAAGGGCTGTGAAGCTTTAGAAACTGTTACAATTTCTCAGCCGGAAGTGTTGACGATGACCACCGAACCTGCAACTACACCAGTCACCTGCCATGGAGGAAGTGATGGCATGATCGCCGCCGGAACTGTTACAGGCGGTACTCCTCCCTACGAATTCTCTGTAGATAATGAGAATTTCTACTCCACAAAACTTTTTGAAAACCTCCCAGCCGGAAATCACACGATCTTCGTGAAAGATGCTAATGGTTGTGCAGTACAGGTACCGGTGACATTATCACAGGCGGATCTCATGAACGCACAAGTCACCAAAACCGATGTGAGTTGTGCAAATGGAAATAGTGGCGCCATTAATATTTCAAACGCTTCAGGAGGGCATGGCTCTTATGAATACAGCATTAATGGAACCAGCTGGCAATCGACTGCCAGCTTTAGTCAACTTATTGCAGGAACATATTCCGTAGCTATAAGAGATGCAGCATACCCTAACTGTGTCGTAGTGCTTAATTCTGCATTAAAAATTAATCAGCCGACCCAACCACTATCTGTGGTAAATACAAATATTCAGCGAACTACCTCCTATGGCACAGCTACTGGTTCAGCAACTGTAGATTTTACCGGAGGAACTCCGGGATATACCTATGAGTGGCGCAAAAAGGGAGAAACCACAATTCTACAGACTACAAAAACGGCAAATTATCTGGTTGCAGGAGAATACGAAGTAACAGTAACCGACAACAAGGGTTGTAAGCTTACTACTACTGTCCACATATATGATGCTATCCATGCCCCAATAATTCCCACCTCTGTATGCGGCAGTGATACCGACATTATTAGAACCTCATATTTTGAAGTAGAAGATCTTTCTGCGAAGGGCGGAGTGGGACCTTATACCTATTCCTGGAATTTTGGAGCAAATGCCACTCCCGCTACAGCTACCGGCCCTGGATCTCATAAAGTTATTTATTCTGCCACAGGAAATAAAGATGTAAAACTTACGGTTACTGATGCTACCGGAGTTTCAAAGACCATTTCCATCATACATTATGCAGGGGAATGTTTTGTTGACGACTGCGGATCAAATGATTTTGAAATCAGTCCGTTTTACATCGGTGATGCCAACGGAAACAAAATTACCAGTGAAACCTGTGATGATGATATTTCAAAATTCATCTACTTTGATCTGCCTTCTGGCCCCACACGGTATTCGCTATATATGGAATACATCTTTTCTATAGAACATCCCAATGGGGAAGTAACCCGCCTGAACAGAGGCAGGTGTCTATACGATAAACAGGCAATACCTCAAAAAGTAAAAACCATTGAAGTTGATTGGAATTGCGGAGACATACTCGTTGTAGAAAATGTATACCTTACCTTTTCCAACAATAGCAAATGGACGTGCGGACAGGGCCCCAACCCCAAATGTTATTCCACCAACAGTCCCGAGACGGTACAGGCTCCGTTATTTGTCACCGTTACTGCAAATGAATTACTGTGCTACGGTTCCAAAAACGGCACTGTAACCGCAAAAGCTTCCGGAGGAAAAGCTCCTTATTATTTCAGTATTACCGGTTCAAATGGAACCTATCAAAGCTCTAATGTGTTCAATAGTCTCGAAGCAGGCACTTATACGGTTTGGGTGAAAGACAGTGAAGGCAAAAAATTTGGATCGGAGGCTGTAGAGATCATACAGCCGCTTGCTCCAATCTCCATTGACCTCACTTCTGTTAATCCTGCCTGCTATGGTGAAAAAGGGAAAGCTACAGCTTCACCGCAGGGAGGCACTCCCTTCATTGATGAAAACGGCAACAGTTACTACGAATATCTCTGGAATGATCCAACAGAACAAACCACAGCTACTGCGATAAATCTACTTGCAGGGAACTACACCGTGACTGTGATTGATGCCAATGGCTGCCAGGCTATCGTACCGGTCACTATTACCCAGCCTGAACAGCTGACTGTTGCTGAAACAGGCCCCGATCAAACGTTTGGATGCGGATTTTACGATACTGTTCTGGAGGCAAATACGCCCGTGACCGGCGTGGGAACCTGGACGGTAATTGATGCCCCAAATTCAAGCTGGACACTTGCCGACCCCAATAACCCAACCTCAGCTTTTAGCGCCCCGGCAGGTATTTACACGTTAAGATGGACAATTGCCCATGCCGATGGCACCTGCGGAACAAGTAGTGACATGACGGTTAATTTTAAAGGCGATTGCAGTACTCTAGATTTTGATGGAGTAGATGATTACGTCTATATTGGAGACAGAAATAACTTTTCTTCAGATTTTTCTACGGGAGTCTGGATTAGACCGAAGTCTGTTCAGGGATTAAAAACAATTATTTCAAAACGTAACACAGCGGCATTAACTTCCAGTGGTTATGACCTGGTAATCAATAATGGTGCACCCACCTTTAGATGGAATGGAAATTCGGTTTCTACTTCACACAAATTAAGCACCACCCGCTGGTACCATCTTGCAGTGGTTTTTAAAGGCAGTAGCGTGGAGTTATATGTAGACGGCATCAAGGTAGGAAACGCTACTGGCTCCAAACCAACAGCCAATTCGTTTCCATTTCTTATTGGTGCCATGTACAACGCAGGGAATCCCGAAGTACCGCAAAACTATTTTAAAGGCTGGATGGAAGAACTCAGAGTGTGGAACACCGCCCTCTCTGTAGAGCAAATAAGGTTTATGATGAACCAGCGCATTGAGCCCAATGGTAGTTTCGTAAAAGGAATAATTCTCCCCATGAATGTTCCTGAAACCTTATCCTGGTCATCCCTCGCAAGTTATTACAGGCTTATTGCTGAAGATGCTAAAGTGGCCCAGGGAATAGCAGTAGACAGGGCAAATAATGGTGTAGACGGGCATCTGCGGAATATTGAAAGTCTTCAGCAAAATACTGCACCCCTTCCTTATATTTCCGAAGCTGATGGCGCATGGAAAACCCGGGCAACATGGGATGTTCATATTGGAGATGACGGAGAGAATTTCTGGACCTGGCCCAATGATAAGGGGATCAATGGAGAAAACATCAACTGGAATATTGCCTATGTCACCCACAAGCAAAATTCCGGAAGCCAAAATATTACGCTGCTTGGATTTTTACTAAATGGAGGAGAGTTGGATATGCTGGGTGAAAATCCTGTACGCACCTCCAGCGGAATTCAACCTGGAACCGGAAACGGCCTCACCATAACCAACTACCTCGATCTTGGTGGTTTTATAGACCTGAATGGAGAATCACAGCTGGTCCAGACCCAGGGTAGTATTTTAGTTGGAAATGGCAGCATACAAAAAGACCAGCAGGGAACCGCCAGCAGTTACAATTACAATTACTGGACATCACCGGTGAGTATTAGTGGTCAAAACAGCGGTTACAAAATCGCTTCAGTACTAAAAGATGGTACAGATCCTGCCAATCCAAAAATTATTGACTTTAACTATCAGTTTCATTGGGCAGACAAGGCTATGGCCAGCCCTATTAAAATAAGTTCTTACTGGCTGCATAAATTCTTTGGAGATTCAAATGAATACAGCCAGTGGGAGAAGATCAATGAAAGTACAACGCTCTTAAAATCGGGAGAAGGATATTCCATGAAAGGATCTTCGGGGTACAGTGAAATTCTCGATCTTCAGAATTACGTGTTCACCGGAATGCCAAATAACGACACCATTTCGTTAAATATCACTACCGGAAAAAATTACCTTATTGGGAACCCTTACCCATCGGCTATTGATGCCAATGAGTTTATTCTCGATAATTTGGAGGATAGAAGAAACGGCACGAATGTTTTTAACGGTTCCCTTTATTTCTGGTCGCATTTTTCAGGCAACACGCACTACCTGCCCCTTTACATTGGCGGCTATGCAGTGTATAATCTTTCTGGCGGAATTAGAGCCATAGCAAATGACGAACGTATTAATGCTACAGGAGATGAAGGTGGTGAGAGGCCTCAACAGTACATTCCGGTTGCCCAGGCCTTTTTTGTAAGTACCGCCCTCGATGAATCTATCACTTCTCAATATGGCGTTAGCATTGATGGAGGAGAAATTTTGTTCAGGAATAGTCAGCGTTTCTTTGTTTCTGAAATTGACCCCACAAAATCGGTATTTCATTCCCAGGAGAAAAAAGGCTTAAATGAGCCTAAATCTTCTACTGCGGAAGGCAGAAAAAGGATCTGGATCAAATTCCGTTCCCCTGAAGGTTACCACCGTCAGCTTCTGGTTACTGCTGATGAAAATACGACTTCAGGATTTGACCTTGGTTATGACGCTCCCCTTATAGAAAACAACAGGGAAGATATGTACTGGTTGTTCAATGAATTAGAGGCCATCATTCAGGGGGTGCCCGATTTTGGAGAAAGCAGGGTGTTGCCATTTGGCATTAAAACTTCCAAAGGAGGCCAAATTACCATTGCAATTGATGAGCTTGAGAACATAGGCGAAAATGCTCCAATTTTTGTAAAAGACAATGATACCGACACCTATCATAATCTGCAGGAATCAGATTTTACTGCTGAAGTCGCAGCGGGAAACATCCATGACCGATACGCCATAGTCTTTAAAGACAATCAACCTTCCGAAGAAGATCCGGGAGACCCTGATGAAGGAGGTGATGACGACGGCAGCAATGGAGGTGACGACAGCATCATCATTGAGAAACCTCAACAACCTCAACCTTCCTCAACGGGATTAGAGGTCCTTTATTTGGGAGAATCAAAGCAGCTCGTCATTAAAAATTACGATTTATTACCTGTCAAAAATGTCATTTTATACAACACTGTGGGGCAGGCAATCTATTCGTACAGCAAAAGTGAAATTGAACAGGGAAGCATAATAAAATTACCGGTAGAGGTTCCGGTTAAAGGAATGTACGTCGTGCGGGTGTACCTGGAAGATTCGAGTGTGGCTCTCAAGTTCCTTGTAGATTAAATAAATTTGCCGAAATGAAAAAAGAGGTCTCAAAAATGGCATTTTTGACCAGCCCCCAATAAGTATACAACTTTTGGGGGCTAGTCCATTTTTTGAGGTTTCTTATTTTTTATACTTCAGGGGTAGATGCACCACCTTTTTGGTCTCAAAAAAATCTTCTTCGAAGAAATCTGGCAGCTCATAGATCACGGCTTTGGGATAATCGGCCAGTTCTTCAGAAAGGTCTCCGCCTTTTAGGTAGAGAATTCCATTTTTAAGTTCGTGTTTGCTCTGTTTCGCAATCTTACCGGTGGTCCAGTGTACAAAAGTAGGCATGGCAGCAACCGCCCTGCTTACAATAAAGTCGTAATGCCCCGGCACTTCTTCTACCCTGGCGTTGGTAGTGTGAACATTTTTTAGGCCCAGGCCTTCAACCACTTCATTGACCACTTTGATCTTTTTACCAATACTGTCTACAAGGTGAAAATTTGTTTCGGGATGCAGAATGGCAAGGGGAATACCAGGAAAACCGCCTCCTGTGCCCACATCAAGGATTGATGTGCCGGGAAGAAATTCCTGAACTTTGGCAATCCCCAGAGAATGCAGCACGTGCCGAAGGTAAAGTTCATCAATGTCCTTACGGGAGACTACATTTATCTTAAGATTCCAATCCTGGTACAGTTCCTGCAGTTTAGAAAACTTATTCTTCTGATCTTTTGAGAAATTGGAAAAATATTTTTCGAGAAGCTCCAAACTTTTTTATTTTTCAGCAAAAGTAATAATTTAAAGCATTAATTGTGAAGTGCTATACTCGTAGAGAATTATAATCTTTTACCTTTGTCATTTACATACAAAATTTTTAATGAATACACCTACAGTACGTTTTTCCCGGACAGATTCAGCAAAGTTCTTCCGAACCCTTAATAGCAGGGTGAATGCCTATTTCAAAGAAAACAACCTTTCAAAAAGTGGAAACTGGAAGCTTCATCTCAAAGCCGTGGTCATGTTTTCCCTTTTCTTAACTCCATACTTTCTCATTCTTACCCTTGACATTTCTCAATGGTGGATGTTATTACTTACTATAGTGATGGGAGTAGGTATGGCCGGTGTGGGCATGAACATTATGCACGATGGTAATCACGGCTCCTACTCTTCCAAAAAATGGGTAAATAATCTTATGGGGGGTACTATCTACGTTTTGGCAGGAAACGTTTACAACTGGCAGGTACAGCACAATGTTCTGCATCATACTTATACAAATATTCACGGCCACGATGAAGATCTGGATGCCGGCAGGATCATACGCTTTAGCAAACACGCCAAATGGCACAGCTTTCATAGGTTTCAGCAGTATTACTCCATATTTTTATATGGGTTACTTACCTTTAACTGGGCACTCACCACAGATTTTAAGCAAACCAAAAGGTATCTTGCCCGTAAACTTTCTTACGGAAAAATGCCAAATCCGGTAAAGCAATGGAGCATCATAGCCATCACTAAACTTATTTACGTGGCAATCTGGATCGTCATCCCAATGCTTATCCTGTCTATCGCCTGGTGGAAGATCCTTATTGGGTTTTTCATAATGCATTACACTGCAGGCCTTATTTTAAGTGTGGTATTCCAACTGGCTCACGTAGTAGAAAAAACTGACATGCCTTTACCCGATGATACCGGCTCTATGAAAAACACCTGGGCCATTCATCAATTATTTACCACGGTAAATTTCTCTACCAAAAATAAGTTAGTCAACTGGTTTACCGGCGGATTGAATCACCAGGTAGAGCATCACATTTTTCCGAATATTAGTCATATTCATTATAACAAACTATCAAAAATAGTGAAGGAAACAGCTAAAGAGTGCCAGCTGCCTTATAATGAATATAAGACCACCCGGGCAGCCATTACCGCACATTTTCGCCATTTACGCGAAATGGGAATGAAGCCCACAGTATCATCTTAACTATTAATCTACCATAACTATCAACCCTTTTTAACATGTACCAACTATCTGATCGCATTAACAACATGTCTACCTCTCAAACCCTGGCAATGGCTGCCAAGACCAGAGAGCTTAAGGCAGAAGGAAAAGACGTTATAGGCCTTAGCCTGGGAGAACCCGATTTTAATACTCCCGACTTTATTAAAGATGCCGCCATACAGGCCATCAATGAAAATTACAACGCCTACACGCCGGTAGACGGTTACGTGGAGCTAAAAGATGCTATTATCAACAAGTTCAAGAGAGATAATGGCCTCACTTATGATCGTTCCCAAATTGTTGTTTCAACAGGAGCAAAACAATCCCTGGCCAACGTTGCGATGGTAATGCTCAACCCGGGAGACGAGGTGATCCTTCCCTGCCCTTACTGGGTGAGCTATGCCGAAATTGTGAAGCTGGCCGAAGGCGTTCCCGTAGAAGTACCTACTTCAGTTGAATCAGATTTTAAGATGACACCACAGCAACTTGAAGCTGCCATTACGCCAAAAACTAAAATGTTGTGGTACAGCTCCCCTTCAAATCCAAGTGGGATGGTTTACAGCAAAGAAGAACTTCGTGCTTTGGCCGATGTGCTGGTAAAACATCCGCAAATCATTGTGGTGAGCGATGAAATTTATGAGCACATTAATTTTGTGGGAGGGCACGCCTCTATGGCAGAGTTCGAAGATATGTATGACCGTGTGGTCACTGTAAACGGAGTTTCAAAAGCTTTTGCCATGACCGGATGGAGAATTGGCTACATAGGAGCCCCTGCCGAGATTGCGAGAGCCTGTAACAAAATGCAGGGCCAAATCACCAGTGGCGCCAACTGTATCGCACAACGTGCGGTGATCACTGCATTAGAAGCTCCTGTAAGCAAGATCCAGTACATGATCGACAGGTTTAAAAGCCGCAGAAAGTTGATCATTGATTTAATGTCGGGCATTGAAGGTTTTGCCATTACAGAGCCAGAGGGTGCTTTTTATGTTTTCCCCGATATTTCCTATTTCTTCGGAAAGACCATCAATGGCTACGAAATTAAAGATGCAACCGATTTTTCTATGTTCATTTTGGAAAGAGCTTTGGTAGCTACAGTAACCGGAGATGCTTTTGGAAGCCCAAACTGCATCAGGTTCTCTTATGCCGCAAGTGAAGCCGAAATAGAAGAAGCCATGAATCGCATCAAAAATGCTATTTCTGAAAAATAATTTCTTCTGAAATCTATAAAAAATCCCTGCTGAAAAAGTAGGGATTTTTTGTTTATGCCTGAAGCATTTGAAGACAAGACCTCTCAAAAATGCCATTTTTGAAGAACATTTTATATTTCTGAAGTCGAATTGGATCATTCTCGTCACGGATTATAAATCCGCGACATCTAAATACTGATACTTCTATTTCCCGCAGATTCTACAGATTTCCGCAGATAGAAAAGAAGAAATTTCAAAATGGAATTTTCTAATTCTCAATTCTAAATCCCAATACTTAACCGCTCCTCTTTGTGGAATGCCCTCCGGAAAAACACTCCCAAAAATGCCATTTTTGAAGAACATTTTCAGTCATGGAAATTTGAATTGAATTCTTCTTGTCACGAATTACAAATCCGCGACATCTGAATACTGATACTTCTATTTCCCGCAGATTCTACAGATTTCCGCAGATAGAAAAGAAGAAATTTTAAAATGGAATTTTCTAATTCTCATTTCTAAAATCCCAATACTTAACCGCTCCTCTTTGTGGAATGACTTCCGGGAAAATACTTTCCAAAAATGCCATTTTTGAAGAACATTTTCAGTCATAGAAATTCGAATTGAATTCTTCTCGTCACGGATTGCAAATCCGCGACATCAATACAAATAATTTGCTGTCCGAAAATAAATGAGAAGCGTATAGGCCTTAAAAACAAGTTTGAAGGAACATTTCAAAATAAAGTTCTAATTATTTTAGAACTTTCGTTATTTTTGTCATACTAATGAGACTAATCAACAAGAAAAAATTAGAGAAGTTCAAAAGAAAGAATAGGGGTAATCAAATTCTTTTGACAGGAATTATTGATTTAATAGATTCTATTGAATCTAATAATTGGAATAATGAGCTAGAACTAACAGAAGCAAGAATTGACGCTGATTGTGTTCACAATGACGGGTTTTATTTTTTTGATATTACTCGTGCTGATAGAACAATGATATTAGTTGAATTTGATGAGAATGAAGCAACTGTAGTCTGGGTAGGAAATCACGATGATTACATTTTAACCTTCAAGAACAATAAAAACACTATTAAAACCTGGTTAAGATCAAACGATTGGATTGAATAATATGGAAACACAATTTGACATAAAAGAACTCCTTCAAAATGGAGCAATTAGAAATGAATTAGAGCTTGAAAGAGCCTTAATAGCTGATAGGAAACTACGAATCTTATCTAAAAAAGATTCTACTTTTAAGGAACTGAGATCCAATTTAAGAGATCTAATTGAAGAATATGAATCAAAGAACTGGTCTGGAAATTCAAAAATTTCTGACAAGAAAATTTTAGAAAGTGATGTCGCTGAATTAGTTGCTGAGAAAGAAAGATTATTCATTCAAAAAAGAAAAAATTTAATTCGAACAAAATTAAAAAATATAGGAATTACTCAACAAGATTTTGGTGTTTTACTAGGACATAATAATAAATCATATATTTCTGAATTAGTAAATGGTATTAGTCCATTTTCCTTGAGAGATTTGATTGTAATTAATAGATTATTGAAAATTGATTTAACTGATCTTGTTCCAACCTTTCTTCCTCAAGATGAAAGAGCAAAAATCAAATCTTCAATTAAGAAAATAGATAATCCTAATTTGAAATTAAGTAAAGAGGATTTGGAATTAGTTTGAATGCTATAGGCAATTATAAATAATACTAATTGTGGAAGACCGTTCAAAAAATGAAATTTGAATGGATTATTCTCGTCACGGATTGCAAATCCGCGACATCTAAATGCTGATACTTCTATTTCCCGCAGATTCTACAGATTTCCGCCGATAGAAAAGAAGAAACTTGAATAATGAAAATCACTAACTTCTCAATTCTAGAATCTCTATACTAAATCACTCCGTATTGCGGAATGCCTTCCGGAAAAATACTTCCCAAAAATGCCATTTTTGAAGAACATTTTCAGTCATAGAAATTCGAATTGAATTCTTCTCGTCACGGATTACAAATCCGCGACATCTAAATGCTGGCACTTCTATTTCCCGCAGATTCTACAGATTTCCGCAGATAAAAAAGAAGAAATTTCAAAAATGAAATTTTCTAATTCTCAATTCTAAAATCCCAATACTTAACCGCTCCTCTTTGTGGAATGCCTTCCGGGAAAATACTTTCCAGAAATGCCATTTTTGAAGAACATTTTCAGTCATGGAAATTTGAATTGAATTCTTCTCGTCACGGATTGCAAATCCGCGACATCCAAATACTGATACTTCTATTTCCCGCAGATTCTACAGATTTCCGCAGATAGAAAAGAAGAAATTTGAAAATAGAATTTTCTAATTCTCAATTCTAAAATCCCAATACTTAACCGCTCCTCTTTGTGGAATGCCTTCCGGGAAAACACTTTCCAGAAATGCCATTTTTGAAGAACATTTTCAGTCATAGAAATTTGAATTGAATTCTTCTCGTCACGGATTACAAATCCGCGCCATCAATACAAATAATTTGCTGTCCGAAGGTTTCCGAAGAATAAGAGAAGAAAAATTATCTAGCAAAAATCACTCAATTCTCAATTCTCAATACTAATTACTGCATACTGATTAATCCTATCGGTTTCTCCAGAAGAATGGTGTTAAAAGTATGAGGACGGTAAATAGCTCAAGCCTTCCTATAAGCATAAGAAATGAACACCACCATTTTCCCTGAGGGGGCAAAGAATCAAAATTGTTTACCGGCCCAAGGTCTCCAAAAGCCGGACCGATATTGCCCAGAGCAGAAGCTGCTCCTCCAATTGCAGTTTCAAAGCCCAGCCCCATTGAAGCGAGCCCCAATGCACCAATTATGAAAGAAAGCATGTAAAGGATAAAAAAGCCCAGAATATTAAAGACAATCTTTTTACTTATACTCTTACCGTTATAATGTACCGGGAGTACAGCATTTGGGTGCAGCGTTCTTTTAAATTCAATGAGGCCGTTTCTAATCATAATCACATGTCGCATAACTTTCACCCCACCTGCTGTAGAGCCTGCTGAGCCCCCAAGGAAGAATAATCCGAAGAAAAAGACCGTCAAAAAAGTAGTCCATAAAGTATAATCTGCCGTGACAAAACCTGTAGTGGTAACAATAGCAAGAACCTGAAACAGGGAATGCCTCAAGGCACTTTCAAATTCTCCCAAAATCATAGGATGATCTATAGATGAAAGAGAAGGATCGGCTTTAAAAAAAACGATTAGAGCAGCAATCAACGTAAAACCAATAATAAAATAGGAATACCATTTAAACTCTTCATCGCGAAAGACCTTTCTGAAATTCCCTTTGAACCCAAAGTAACTTATCACGAAATTTGTTCCTGCCAGAAACATGAATAAAGAGATAATGTACTGCACCAGAGGATTGTCATTCCAGAATGCGACACTTGCGTTTTTTGTGGAAAAGCCACCGGTAGAGAGTGTACTTAGGGAGTGATTAACGGCATCAAAAAGGCCCATCCCGGCAACGTATAATAATACGGTTTCAGCAAAAGTTAATCCTACGTAAATAAACCAGAGTCTTTTGGCGGTGTCGGTAATTCGTGGCTTTAGTTTATCGGCACTGGGGCCCGGGGCCTCTGCGGCAAATAGCTGCATACCACCAATTCCCAACAGTGGAAGGATTGCAATGGCCAGGACTATAATTCCCATTCCCCCAATCCAGTGGGTAAGGCTTCGCCAGAAGAGCAACCCTTTGGGAACAGATTCTATATCATTTAAAATTGAAGCCCCTGTGGTGGTGTAGCCAGACATGGTTTCAAAAAAGGCATTTGTAAAGGAAGGTATTCCACCGCTTAACACATACGGCAGGGTACCACTTAGTGCCATAAATATCCATCCGAAGGTTACAATGAGATAGCCATCTCTTTTTTTGACCTCTTTCACATGGCCCTTTGTAAAAACCATTGCCAAACCTCCAATTCCCATAGTAATTAGTGCTGCCTGCAGGATTCCCCAGGTTACTCCATCCTGATAGTAAAAACTAACTCCGGCAGCAGTAAGCATGAACCCCCCGTTGCAGACCATGAGCACCCCCATGATATGACTAATTATAGGCTTATTAAGTCTCGGCATTAGAGGAACAATTTTTCTACTTTGTGAATGGCATGTGGCAAACAACAAATTACAATCCGGTCACCGGGAAGAATTCTGAAATTACCCAAAGCAATCACTCCTATTCCATCTCTAATAACTCCACCAATAATTGCTGATCGCGGAAAGTCAAGATCTATAATTTTTTTATTGGAAACCTTAGAAGTAGGTTTAACTATGAACTCCAGCAGCTCAGCATCCATATTACTAAGGCGTGTCATAGCAACGACCTCTCCTTTTCTTATGTACCTGAATATATTACTTGCGGCCAGTAGTTTTTTATTGATAAGCGTATCTATCCCTATGGAGTGGCTTAACTGAAAATAATCCATATTCTCAACCAGTGCAATGGTTCGCTTTACATTCTTGGATTTAGCAACGAGGCAGGTCATAATATTGGTTTCAGAATTTCCTGTTACCGCAATAAAGGCGTCCATATCCTGAATGCTTTCTTCCTCGAGCAACTCCACATTACGACCATCACCATGAATGATCAGGGCTCTTGGCAGTTCATCGGCAAGATCAAATGCTGTATCCTTATCGCTCTCTATGAGCTTCACATTCATTTTCTTTTTGCACAAATCCATCGAGGCTTTACGGCCTATCTTGCTCCCTCCCAGAATCATAACATTTTTCATGTTCTGGCGTTTCTTTCCTGTAAGCTTATAAAGGTCACTTACTCCCCCACGTGTAGTTACAAAGTAAACCTGATCGCCCTCTTTAAAAGTGGTAGTTCCTCTGGGAATAGTTGTCTCTACAGTATCCTTCCGCCGTAGTGCAATTGGCATAAAATGAATCCCCGGAAAGATCTTGGCAGTTTCTTTAACCGATTTCCCTAAAAAAGCAGCCGATTCAGAAAGTGTTAATCCCACCATAGTGAGGGCTCCATCTTCAAATTCGTAACTATCATTAAACGCCGACTGATTCAGGAGAAGTTCAATTTCACGGGCGGCTAATGCTTCAGGAGAAATGAGTTCATCAATTCCAAACTGGGTAAAACCTATCTCGTCTTTTCCGTCCAAAAATTCGGTATTGGCAATTCTGGCAATGGTGCGTTTTGCACCTAATTGCTTGGCCAGTACACAAACTGTAATATTTGTTGTTTCACTACTGGTAACACCAATTAACAGATCTACGTCTTTTACTTGCGCATCTTTAAGCACCGAAATGGAAGTAGCATCTCCTCTTAGGGTGCGAATATCCAGATGGGCATCGGCATAGATAAGATTCTCACGACTCACATCAATAAGAGTGATATCCTGCGATTCATATGACAATAGCTTGGCTAAATGGAATCCTACCTCACCGGCACCGGCAATGATTATTTTCATAAGGAACAAGTAAGTTCAAGAGGCACAAAGTTAATGTATTTCAATCGAGCAAAACAAAATACCACATAAGTATTTGGTTTACAGGCTCAGCATTTGATAGATAAACATGTATCTTTGGCGAAAATTTTTTGGCATGAGTAAGAAGGTTACCCCATACAAAGATTCCAGTTTAAACAAGAAGAAACAGGTAGAGCAAATGTTTGATACCATTTCTACCAACTATGATGGTTTAAACAGAGTTATCTCTTTTGGAATTGATGTAAAATGGCGTAAAAAAGTTATTAATATAATTTCTGAAACCAATCCTGAATCTGTTCTTGACATCGCAACCGGAACAGGAGACCTTGCCATAAGTCTGGCAAAAACAGGTGCAAAAGAAATTGTGGGTCTTGATCTTTCTGAAGGAATGCTATCTGTAGGAAGAAAAAAGATCGAAGAAGAAAAACTTACAGGGCGAATCAAGATGATTCAGGGAGACTCTGAAGCTTTACCTTTTGACGATAATAGTTTTGATGCTATTTCAGTTGCTTTTGGGGTTCGCAATTTCGAAAATTTAGAAAAGGGCTTATCAGAAATTCTGCGGGTTCTAAAACCGGGCGGAATTTTTGTCATTTTAGAGACTTCTGTTCCTACTAAATTTCCGTTTAAACAAGGTTACCAATTCTACTCTAAGAATCTTCTTCCATTAATTGGCAAGTTGTTTTCAAAAGATAAACTTGCCTATAGTTACCTTAGTGAAAGTGCCGCCGCTTTCCCTTATGGGGAAAACTTAAACAATATTTTGCGTGAAATTGGGTTTATAGAGGTACAACACAAGCCTCAAACAATGGGAGTGGCGACTATTTATTCGGCATCAAAATAAGATCATGAAGAAGTTTTTAATTGCAGCAATTGTATTATTGGCGGCTTTACCAGCACGTGCTCAGCTTTTTGGCGGGGAAGATGTGATCAATAATCCAAATTTTGATATGCAGCGATTTTCCTGGGGATATTTTCTTGGATTCAACACTTACGACTTTGATTTTGACTATAAAAATTATAAAGCCAGTCCGGCTACTGGAAAAGATTTCTCTATAGACAGAACCATAGGTTTTAACGTGGGACTGATTGGCAATATGCGTCTTACCGATCACCTGGATCTACGCCTGGAACCGGGAGTTTCTTTTAATAGAATTAATTTTCAAGCCACAAAAGCAGATAGTCAAACTTTCAGGGAAATCAATTCTACTTTTGTACACATCCCGCTACTACTGAAATTTTCTACTACCCGAATAAATAATTTTAAACCTTTTGTAGTAGGTGGAGTATCTACATCTCTAAACCTCTCCAGTAACGAGAATAATCCCGAAGACAACAGCGATGGGCAGTTTAGAATGACCACTAATAATTTTTATTACGAAATAGGTTTTGGGGTAGATCTTTATCTCTACTACTTCAAATTCACCCCATCAATAAGAGGCGTCTTTGCCATTAATGATGAACTTGTGAGAGACAATGATCCCAACAGCTTTTATACAGGTAATATTGAAAAAATGTCTTCTCGCGCTGTCTTTATAAATTTTACTTTCCAGTAAGTTTACTTCGACTAAATTCGCTTAAAAAGATTGCAGCAGCAGTCGCCACATTAAGGCTTTCTGTCCTGGCTTTTCCAAATTGGGGAATATTCAGTTTTTGAGTAATGAGTTGCTCTACTTCAGGCGAAATGCCGTTACCCTCGTTACCCAAAACCACTACTCCTTCTGGAGAAACTGGCTCACTGTAAACATTCTCACCTTCCAAAAATGTGCCGTAGACAGGTCTCTTTTTGGGAATACCTCCAAGGTAGTTTGTTAGATCGAGGTAGTGGATATTTACTCTTGCTATAGACCCCATAGTAGCCTGCACCACCTTTGGGTTATAACAATCTACCGTACCCATTGAACAAATAAGATCTTCTACGCCAAACCAGTCGCACAACCTAATAATTGTTCCCAAATTACCGGGATCCTGCACATCATCCAGCACCACCTGTAAACCTTCAGGCTTAGGCCGTACCACTTCAGGAATATGAAAAATGGCCAAAGCTGTTTGCGGACTTTGCTGATTGCTTACTTTTTTGAGATCGCCTTCAGCAATGAGATAAGTTTTTTCTTCCGCAGCTTCAAAGATATCTTCAACAGTAAATAAAGAATGAAGTTTTAAAGGGGAAGAAAGCAGTTCAAAAATGCCCTTTTTGCCCTCTATGACAAATAACCCGTGCCTCGTCCTGTACTTTTTTTGAGACAGGCTTTTTATAAGTTTAATTTGGCTTTTGCTAAACATACCAAAGTTGTATTTTTGAGCACATTAAATAGGCTACTTGAAACATTTACGGGCAAAAATATCATTAATTCTTTTAATTGCTTTATTTCTTTCTTCCTGTAACGCTGTAAAAAGGGTTGAAGACGATCAAAGACTTCTAAAAGAGAATACCATTTATGTGGATGGTGAGGAGGTCTCTCAAAGAAATATATACAACCAGCTTTACCAGGAGCCAAACAAGTCTTTCCTGGGGCTACCGCTACAGCTGTACCTCTACAATCTCGCCAATCCAAATCCCGATACTACTTATATCAACTGGCTTCAGAAAAAACCGAAGCGAGCCGAAAGACTGGCAGATATTCTTTCTGAAAAGCAGGTAGTACGACTGGGAAACATTTATGTAAATATTAATGAGTGGTTAAAGGAAACCGGTGAACCTCCTGCAATTGTAAATGAAGAAAAAAGCCAACGATCTGCAGAACGGCTTAAGGCGTGGTACTGGAACAATGGCTGGTTTAATGCAGAGACTGGTTACGAGATCATTCCCACCAAGAAAAAGAGGTCGAAAGTAAATTATTATGTTACACTAAAACAACCCTATTATATAGATTCTGTCACTACAAAAATAGCTTCGGTGGTGGCCGATTCCATTTATGAAGCCCACAAGAAGAACTCCCTTATAGTGCCCGGAATTCAATACAAAACTCAGGATTACGGAGCCGAGAGAGAACGACTGACTCAATTATACCGGAATAATGGGCTGTATCATTTCGAACAGGAATATATAAGTTTTGAGGCCGACACTATAAATACTGAACACAAAGTAAACTCGGCTATCATTATCCAGAACCGGGAAGCAACGGTTGATGGTGCCGAAACAAGAATTCCTTACAAGGTACACAAGATAAGCAAGGTGAACATCTTCCCCGATTATCGTTATGAGAACCGCACCGAACCTATAACAGATACTGCCTCAAATGAAGGCTACAGCCTTTACAGTTTTGACAAGCTACAGTTTAAACCGGGGGCTCTTACCAATGCTATTTTCATTACCCCGGGCACCATATATTCTGATGCCGACAGGACTCTCACTTATAACCGACTCAACCAGCTAAGGATCTTTAAATACCCAAACATCCAGTATATGGAGGATCCTACTGATACCACAGGCACGGCACTCATTGCCAATGTATTTCTCACTCCGCGTCAAAAGTATTCCCTGGGTTTTGATTTTGATCTTTCCCAAAGCAACATTCAAAAATTTGGAATTGGTTTTGGTGGTTCACTTTTAATCCGGAATGTCTTTAAAGGAGCCGAAATTTTGGAGATCTCTGGTCGGGGAAGCATAGGATCTTCAAAAGACGCTGCAAATGATTCTGATCGATTCTTTGACATCACCGAGATTGGTATGGATGTAGATCTTACTTTGCCGCGCATTTTATTTCCTTTTTCAACCGAAAAATTTATTCCGAAGTACATGTATCCATTTACCACCCTGGGTGCAGGTGCCAGTACGCAAACCAATATTGGTCTTGACAAGCAAAGCTTTACTGCTGTTATGAACTATAGATGGCTGCCCAATGATAAGCTTACCCACCTCCTTGACCTGGTAAATGTGCAGTATGTACGCAACCTTAATGTAAACAACTACTTCAACGTATACCGTAACTCATATATTGAAATAAACGAAATAGCGACTTCAGAAAACGTCAATGCTCCCCAAGAATTTTACATCACAAATGAACAGGGAGAGCGTTTTCTCGAGATCCCTGAAGGTGCCGATGGTTTCTTACGCGCAGCACGCCTGGGAGAGGTTCAAGGGCTAACAGGGAGCCAGTCTGAAATCCTTAGCGATCTAAGAGAGCGAAAGAACAGGCTTACCGAAGACAACCTTATTTATGCAACCAATTTCTCTTATATCCTCAACAAAAAAGAGAATATTTATGATGAAGATTTTTCCCGGCTACGTATAAAATTAGAAGCGGCAGGACATTTCCTCTCGGCTGTCTCCAGGCTCACAGGGATCAAAAAAGACGAAACCGGCAGGTACAGCATTTTTGGAGTGAATTTCTCCCAATATGTTAAGACTGAAATTGACTACATAAAACACTGGGATCTGGGCCGTGACAACGTAATTGCCATCAGGACGTTTGGAGGTATCGCCATTCCCTATGGAAATTCGAATAGCATTCCGTTCATAAGATCGTTTTTTGCAGGAGGACCTAACGACAACCGCGCCTGGCAACCTTATTCCCTTGGCCCCGGAAGTAGTGGTGGCCGAAATGAATTCAATGAAGCCAACATGAAGATTGCTTTAAGTGCAGAATATAGATTTAATCTTTTTGGTGACCTTAACGCAGCCGTTTTTGCAGATGCGGGAAATATCTGGAATGTTTTTGATGTTGTAGAAGAAGAGGCTTCAACATTTACGGGCCTTCCCGACCTTAAAGAACTTGCCCTGGGAACAGGTCTTGGCTTACGCTATGACTTCAATTTTTTTGTCTTGAGGTTTGATGTAGGTTTTAAAACTTACAACCCTGCCCTTGAACCAGAAAACAGGTGGTTTAGCGGGTACAAACTTTCAAAAGCAGTATTTAATGTAGGGATCAATTATCCTTTTTAACCCGACTATTTTTCTTATTTTTGTTAACCAAATAATAATAATTATGAGTTATAATATCAAACCCGGCGTTGCTACTGGCCAGGAGGTACAGGAAATTTTTAAATACGCAAAAGAGAAAAATTTCGCACTTCCCGCTGTCAATGTCATAGGCTCAAGTACTATTAACGCGGTACTTGAAACAGCAGCCGAATTAAATTCCCCCGTCATCATACAGTTCTCCAATGGAGGAGCACAATTTAATGCCGGTAAGGGCCTTTCTAATAAAGATGAGAAAGCCGCTATCGCAGGAGCTGTTGCCGGCGCAAAGCACGTTCATGAACTGGCAGAGGCTTACGGAGCAACAGTTATCCTTCACACAGATCACTGTGCGAAAAAACTTACAGGATGGGTAGATGGAATGCTCGATGCGAGTGAAAAGCACTTCGAGCAGTTCGGAAAACCTTTATTCAGCTCTCACATGCTCGATCTTTCTGAAGAATCTCTTGAAGAGAACATCGAAACTTCTAAGAAGTATCTTGAGAGAATGAGCAAAATGGGAATGACACTCGAAATTGAACTTGGAGTTACCGGTGGTGAAGAAGACGGAGTTGACAATACCAACATAGATTCTTCGAAGCTTTACACTCAGCCAGATGAAGTTGCTTACGCTTATGAAGAATTGAGCAAAGTGAGCAATCAATTTACCATTGCTGCAGCTTTTGGTAACGTTCACGGGGTTTATAAGCCCGGGAATGTAAAATTGACTCCGGTGATCCTTAAAAACTCACAGGATTTTATTTCTGAAAAATACGGTGTTGAAAAAAACACCATAGATTTCGTTTTCCACGGCGGAAGCGGTTCTACAGTTGAAGAAATAAGAGAAGCTATTGGCTACGGAGTTATCAAAATGAACATTGATACAGATCTTCAATATGCTTACTTAGAAGGAATTCGCGATTATATGGGCAAAAATGTTGATTATCTTAAAGCCCAGATAGGTAATCCTGAAGGTGCAGATTCTCCAAATAAAAAATACTACGATCCAAGAAAATGGATTAGAGAAGGAGAAGTAACTTTCAAGAACCGTCTAAAAAAGGCTTTTGAAGACCTTAATAATATTAATACCCTGTAATAAAACTAATTAAAGGTATGGCCTGAATATTTTCAGGCCATACCTTTTTTAATCTCATTCACCATGGCTTGGTTTAGAAGAACACAAAAGGGAATACAAACTGCCACCGAAGATAAAAAGGATGTGCCGAAAGGTTTGTGGTATAAATCCCCTACCGGAAAGATTGTAGATGCAGAGCAGCTGGAGAAAAATTTTTATGTGAGCCCCGAAGATGGTTATCACGTGAGAATTGGAAGTAATGAATACTTCAAGATCCTTTTTGACGATAATAAGTTCACCGAACTTGACAAGAATCTATCGTCACGTGACCCGCTGGAATTCGAGGATACTAAAAAATATACCGATCGCCTGGAGGATGCCCAAAAAAAGACCGGTTTAAAAGATGCCGTTCGCACAGCAGTAGGAAAATCAAAAGGTAAAGACCTGGTAATAGCCTGTATGGATTTTGCTTTTATAGGCGGTTCCATGGGTTCTGTAGTTGGAGAGAAAATTTCGCGAGCTGCAGATTATGCTTTAGAACACAAGCTCCCACTTATGGTCATCTCAAAATCTGGAGGAGCCAGGATGATGGAGGCAGCTTATTCTTTAATGCAGCTGGCAAAAACCTCAGCCAAACTTGCCCAACTGGCCGATGCCAGAATCCCTTATATTTCCCTCTGTACAGATCCTACAACAGGTGGTACCACGGCATCTTTCGCAATGTTGGGAGATATAAATATTGCCGAACCCGGTGCCCTTATAGGTTTTGCCGGCCCTCGTGTAGTAAAAGATACTACCGGTAAAGATCTGCCAGATGATTTTCAAACTTCAGAGTTTCTTATGGAACATGGATTTTTAGATTTCATCACTAAAAGATCTGAACTTAAGAATAAGGTCAACCAATATATCGATCTTATTCAAAATCAACCCATACGGGCTTAAAAATGACATTTTAGGCTGGCAATCAGAAAAGTAATATTTTACCCTGTTAATATTTTATAATATATTATATTTGCGGCCTGGCAGAAAACCTGTCAATACATAAAAATCATTAAAATTAATATTGGAATGTATTTAACTAAAGCAGCAAAAGAAGAACTTTTTGCAAAACACGGCAAAGGAAAGAACGACACAGGTTCTGCCGAAGGACAAATTGCCCTGTTCACTCATCGTATTGAACATTTAAGTCAACACTTAAAGAACAATCGTCAGGATTTTAATACAGAGCGATCACTGGTAAAACTAGTAGGTAAGAGAAGAAGCCTACTTGATTATTTAATGAAGAAAGATATCTTGAGGTATCGTGCGATCGTTAAAGAATTAGGATTAAGAAAATAACTAAAAGGGGCTCTCGCGGCCCCTTTTTTTATACCATTTCTTCTTTACACACAGCTTTTTTAAAAATTTATTATTGGTTTTTCTTTTCCTTTGAAAAATCTCCGTAATTTTTAAGCTGAAAAAATTCAGTAATAAAAGCTCATTTTTGACACCTCTGGTTTTTTCCTGGAAGGTGAGAAAACAAAAGGCAGTTTTTCATTGGTCTTCACAACCCACAACAACAACACAACCTGTCCCGTTCAGAATTAACGGGAGACCATTGTTTAACAACCTGCAAATGAGCAGGAGTAGAATTAAAAAATTTATGATTCCAAAGACATTTAAAGAGGTTATCGACCTTGGAGATGGCAGGACTATTTCCATCGAAACCGGAAAATTGGCAAAACAGGCCCACGGCTCTGTTGTTGTTCAAATGGGAGACGCTATGCTACTTTGTACCGTAGTTTCTAACTACAACAAAAGCACAGCAGATTTCTTTCCGCTAACAGTAGATTACAGAGAAAAATTTGCAGCCGCAGGTAGATACCCCGGCGGATTCTTCAAAAGAGAAGCACGACCAAGCGACGGAGAAGTTCTTGTAATGAGAATAGTTGACCGCGTTTTGCGTCCCCTTTTCCCTTCAGATTATCGATATGAGACCCAGGTGATGATTCAGCTGATGTCTCATGATGAAGAAGTAATGCCCGATGCACTTGCAGGATTGGCAGCTTCAGCAGCAATTCAGCTTTCAGATATTCCATTTGAAACTGCAATTTCTGAAGCCCGTGTGGGAAGAATCAACGGCGAGTTCGTGATCAACCCAAGCCGTAGCCAACTGGCAGAATCTGACATTGATATGATCATTGGTGCCTCTGCCGATTCTGTAATGATGGTAGAAGGTGAAATGAAAGAGATTAGCGAAGAAGAAATGGCCGAGGCTATTAAATTCGCTCATGAAGCTATCAAAGGTCAAATTGAAGCTCAGCACCGTCTTGCCGATGCTTTTGGAAGAAAAGAGACCAGAGAATATGCTGTTGCAGAATCTGATGAAGATCTGTACAACAAAGTTCGCGAAGCTGCTTATCAAAAGATCTATGATATCGCTAAAGGTGCTCATAGTAAACATGACCGTAGCGATGCATTTTCTGCAGTAAAAGACGAAGTTCTTGCAATGTTCTCTGAAGAAGAACTTGAAGAGAAAAAAGATCTTATAAAAAGCTACTTCAACAAAGTAGAAAAAGAAGCAGTTAGAGAATTGACTCTTGCTGAAGGTTTACGTCTTGACGGAAGAAAGACAGATGAAATTCGCCCAATATGGTGTGAGATCGATTATCTTCCTTCTGTACACGGTTCTGCCCTGTTCACCAGAGGTGAGACTCAGGCGCTTGCTACAGTGACCCTTGGAACTTCCAGAGAAGCAAATATGATAGATATGCCAACCCACCAGGGTGAGGAAACTTTCTATCTGCACTACAACTTCCCTCCTTTTAGTACAGGTGAGGCCTACCCAATTCGTGGTACATCACGAAGAGAAATTGGTCACGGTAACCTTGCACAGAGAGCACTTAAAGGAATGATCCCCCAAGACTGCCCATATACTGTAAGAGTTGTTTCTGAAGTATTGGAATCTAACGGATCGTCTTCTATGGCAACCGTTTGTGCCGGAACAATGGCAATGATGGATGCAGGTATTCAATTGAAGAAACCAGTATCTGGTATTGCTATGGGACTTATTTCTGATGGAGATCGTTTCGCAGTACTTTCTGATATTCTTGGAGATGAAGATCACTTAGGAGACATGGACTTTAAAGTTACCGGAACAGCCGACGGAATTACCGCCTGCCAGATGGACATTAAAGTAAAAGGTCTTGCTTATGAGATCCTTGTAAAGGCTCTTAAACAAGCCAGAGCAGGAAGACTTCATATTCTTGATAAACTTACTGAAACTATTGCTGAACCAAAAGCAACCGTAAAAGCTCACGCTCCAAAAATGGAGAAAGTGGAAATACCGGGAGAATTCATTGGTGCTGTAATTGGGCCTGGAGGAAAAGTTATTCAGGAAATGCAGAAGGAAACCGGAACTACCATTGTAATCGAAGAAGTCGATGAAATGGGAGTGATCGAGATCCTTGGTGTGAACCAGGAAATGATCGACGAAGTCAAAAAACGTATCAAAGCAATCACTTTTAAACCCGAAGTTGGTAAAGTATACGAAGTGAAAGTGGTTAAGATGCTTGATTTTGGTGCTGTAGTTGAATACAAGGAAGCCAAAGGAAATGAAGTACTTCTTCACGTTTCTGAACTTGCCTGGGAACGAACAGAAAATGTGAGCGACGTGGTCAACATGGGCGACGAGTTTGAAGTAAAATATCTGGGAATGGATCCTAAAACAAGGAAACCTAAAGTTTCCAGAAAGGCTATCCTACCTAAACCAGAAGGATATTCTCCAAGACCTCCACGAGACAACAATCGTGATAGTGGTAGACGCGACAACCGTGATAATCGCGGCCGTGATGACCGTTCAAGAGGAAACAGAGATCGTAACGACAGGAATTAATTCCTGCCAAACCGAATAATTTTAGAGGCCGCCTAAAAAGCCCCGTTTGTGTCAACCTGAATTCCAGAAGACCTTACAGCAGCTTTTTAGTCGGCCTTTTCTCTATTTTATGAATAACAGGAAAGTATTAAAATATCATTCTTATGCCGGACTCGTTGCCGGATTTGTTTTAGTTTTAATGAGATTATCTGGGGCCATTCTGGTTTTTCAGCATGACATAGACGATTACCGCTGGCAGGAATATATTGAAGTAGATAACTTTTCGGGTTTACATATTGACCGTGGCATTTTCGACAATTCAGAAAAATTATCCCGGCTGGGACACCCGACTCATTCATTTTGAAGAACAGGAAGCACTCATCTTCAATTTGAGGAATTCTAACGAAAGACTTTTTGTCTTTGTACACCCATCCAGTGGAGAAATTATTAAAGAGCTCAACGAACTCACCACCTTTACCCGTTGGTTGCTAAAGTTTCACTATTCTCTGCAGGCAGGTCCTGTAGGCCGCACAATTGTGTTTGTTGTTGGCATTCTGTTCCTATTTTCACTCATCAGCGGAATTTATCTCTACCGGAAAAGCATCTTTAAAACACTATTTTTCAAAACCCCGGTACTCACAAAGAACAAACGCACTTTTTATTCTTCCCTGCACCGCATTGTAGGCACCTGGGCTTTACTACTGAATTTTATTTTGGTGATCACCGGCATTTTACTTTCGTGGAGCGTTGTTGTGGCCGGTTTTAAAACTTCAGCCGCACCAAATTCTCCTGCTGTTACAGTACAGGTGGGAAGTTTACTAAAAGAAATGCAGCAGGAACTTCCCGATTTCCAACCCACTTACATCAGGCTTCCGCTTCGCCCTGATGCCAGCCTCGTCATTTATGGTTTTTTTGATGATGACCCTTTCTTTTATTCTGAATTCTTCAACTATGTTAGTGTCGACTATCTTTCTGGAGAAATTAAAGGAGTCACAAAAATCCAGGAAGCCAACCTGGGAACAAAAATTTTAAGTACCGTACTCCCGTTGCACTTTGGGCAATATGGCGGCATTTGGATTAAGCTTCTGTACTGCCTTATCGGCCTTAGCGGCCCCTTTTTATCTATTACAGGCTTCCTGATCTGGCGACAGGGAAAACAGGTCAAAAGACGTCGAAGGAAAAAAAATTTTTATTATCTTTAAATCTTGTAACATTTCCAACCCATCTTACGTATAACTAATACAAGAGTTATTCATAATTAAAATCCAAGGAGACGTTAGATGAGACAACTTAAAATTACGAAGCAGGTAACAAACCGTGAAACTGCTTCGCTGGATAAGTATTTGCAAGAAATTGGTAAAGTTGACCTGATCACCGCAGATGAAGAGGTGGAGTTGGCACAACGAATTAAAGCGGGTGATGACCGTGCTTTGGAGAAACTAACAAAAGCGAACCTTCGTTTTGTGGTATCTGTAGCGAAACAATATCAAAACCAGGGATTAACCCTTCCCGACCTTATAAACGAAGGAAATTTAGGATTAATAAAAGCTGCCAAACGATTTGATGAAACCCGGGGTTTCAAATTCATATCCTATGCCGTTTGGTGGATTAGACAGTCTATTCTGCAGGCTCTTGCAGAGCAGTCTCGTATTGTGCGTTTACCGCTCAACAAAATTGGTTCAATAAACAAGATCAACAAAACTTTTGCTTTCCTTGAGCAGTCACATGAGCGTCCGCCAAGTGCCGAAGAGATCGCGAAAGAACTTGATATGACTATTAATGATGTTAAGGAATCAATGAAGAATTCCGGGCGTCACGTATCTATGGATGCTCCTTTGGTAGAGGGAGAAGATTCTAACCTTTATGATGTACTTCGTTCAGGAGAATCTCCAAACCCCGATAGAGAACTCCTTCATGAGTCTTTGCGTACAGAAATTGAAAGAGCTCTTGAAACCCTTACTCCCAGAGAAGCCGATGTAATTCGTCTTTATTTTGGACTCGGAGACCAGCATCCAATGACTCTTGAAGAAATTGGCGAGACTTTTGATCTAACAAGAGAAAGAGTAAGACAAATTAAAGAAAAAGCTATCAGAAGGTTGAAACACACCTCCAGAAGCAAGATATTAAAGACATACCTGGGTTAATTCCCGGTAAAGAAGCAACAGTTGATTACTGTTCGTTTTTTGATTGATTGATGAAGAACCCGGAGCTGATTACTCCGGGTTCACCTTTTTATAAAAGTGTCAAAAATGGCATTTTTGAAAGGAAATTTTCAAGCAAGAAGTTAAGCATCAACTACTTGTTTGGTTATCTTCTCATTTTTATTATTTTTGGCAGCCCAAAAATATACTCATGAATTATGCAATAAGCTACGTAAGTACCGTAGCTTCAGGAATTTCCGAAAATGAAATTGAGAACCTCCTTAAATTAACCAGCTCCAATAATAATCAGGTTAAGATCACCGGTATCTTATTATACTCTAATGGCAACTTCTTTCAGGTTTTAGAAGGGGAAAAAACAATGGTGACAGACCTTTTTGAGAAGATACAACAAGATAAAAGGCATTATAACCTCATTCCTATTTTCAAAAAAGAAATTGAAGGTCAAAAATTTGATACTTATGAGAACTTGTTTTTAAGCCTGGATGCCGCCTACAACAGGGAAGAGTTAGATTATTACAAATCTCATATAGAAAAACTCGACCCCTCAATCCGAAATTCAGTAAACTATGTGCTGGAGAATTTTTCCTAGGAAATTCTAATGTTCCCAGCTAAAGTTGATCACTCCCGTAGCTATAAGAATAACAATAATGACCAGAAGGATCACGGCTATAAAACAGCCCATTTTACCATAACTCCTTTTTCCACTTCTTTCTTCTACTTCCATAAATGCTTTTTTAGGTTGTTAGTCACTTAAAGATACAAAAATCCTGATACAGCAATTCCCCTTCCCTCAGCTAAGCCTTTTAGTATAATTCTTGTTACTTTTGCAGCACAACAACACCCACATGAAAGACAGACTTATAGCTCCCTCTCTTCTGGCAGCCGATTTTGGAAACCTGCAGCGCGACATAGAAATGGTCAACAAGAGTGAAGCCGACTGGTTTCACATCGATATTATGGACGGAGTATTTGTTCCGAATATCTCTTATGGCATGCCCGTACTGGAAGCCATAAACAAACACGCAAAAAAGGTTATTGACGTGCACCTTATGATCGTTGATCCAGACAGGTACATCAAGGAATTCGCTGCACTGGGAGCCAATAATCTTTCGGTGCATTACGAAGCCTGTACCCACCTGCATAGAAATTTACAGGCTATTAAAGCTGAAGGTATGAAAGCAGGTGTAGCGCTCAACCCACACACCCCGGTACATCTATTGGAAGACGTCATTGGAGACATTGACCTGGTTTGTATGATGAGTGTGAATCCCGGTTTTGGCGGACAAAGTTTTATTGAGAACACCTATAAAAAGGTGAAACAACTAAAAGAAATCATTGAACGTAACGGTGCTTCTACGCTCATTGAGATCGACGGTGGCGTCACAGATAAAAATGCAGCCCAACTCATTGAAGCTGGCGCAGATGTTTTAGTCGCAGGTAGTTTTGTTTTTAAAGCCGAAGATCCTACACAAACCATTAAAGAGCTAAAAGATCTTGTCAATAAATAAAGAAGAAAACATGTTTGATGTGATCATCGTTGGTGGAGGGCCTATTGGGATAGCCTGTGCCCTGGAGGCAAAAAAGAATGGTCTCTCCTACCTCATTTTAGAGAAGGGAACCCTGGTGAATTCACTCTACAATTACCCTTCTAACATGACCTTCTTTTCAACTTCTGAAAAGCTTGAACTGGATGAAATCCCTTTTATCAGTACCAATCCAAAGCCCCACAAGCAGGAAGCTCTCGAGTACTACCGAAGAATTGTTACTTCAAATCATCTTAAAATTAACCTTTTTGAGAGGGTAGAAAAAATAGAAACTGAAGACAACCTGCATAAGATCACAACTTCTAAGGCAAGCTACCGCTCCAAAAATGTCATTATTGCGACAGGTTTTTACGACATCCCAAACTACCTGAATATTCCCGGGGAAGATCTCCCAAAAGTAGCGCATTATTACGGCGACCCTCACTTTTACGCCACTCAAAAGACAATCGTGGTAGGCGCCAGTAATTCGGCTGTCGATGCCGCACTCGAGATCTACCGTAAAGGTGGAGATGTAACTATGGTGGTTAGAGGCCCTGCCATTGGGGAACGTGTAAAATACTGGGTCAAACCCGATATTGACAACAGGATTGATGAAGGCAGCATAAAAGCTGTTTTTAATGCTGAAATAAAAGAGATCAAAGAAACTGAAGTAATTATCATTTCCAAAGATGAGGAACAGGTACTGGAAAATGACTGGGTACTCCTGCTCACCGGTTACCGTCCTAATTTCGAATTTTTGAAGAATATTGGGATCGATCTCTCACAGGACGGTAAAAAAATTCCGCAGTATGATCCAGAATCCATGGAGTCTAATGTAAAAGGCATCTACCTCGCCGGAGTTATTTGTGGCGGCACCGAAACTCATAAGTGGTTTATAGAAAATTCGAGGGTTCACGCGAAAATGATTGTGCAGAATATAGTTAAGAGTTAGGAGTTTCTAGTTTTGAGGCTTAGCTGGATCTTGTCTTCTCGACAGATTGAGCTTTTAGAAAAGCGAATGTCGAGTGATCTCATGTTCAGAGAAACAACAAATCTCCATCCGCGAAATCCGCAGGAAATTTAAATTTCTTAAATTCGTACTTCTACCTTCGTAACTCTAACTTCCACCTATGTCTAAAGACCGCCGCATCTGGACAATTGGTCATTCCACTCATTCGCTTGATGAATTTCTGGATTGGATAAAAGCGCATAAAATTGAAGTCCTGGTGGATATTCGTCGCCATCCTGGCTCAAGGAAATATCCACACTTCAACCAGGAAGCTTTAGCCGACTCTCTTCCCAAAAGTGACATTTTTTATCATCATTTTGAACATCTTGGTGGCAGGCGAAAAACCAAACCCGATTCTGTTAATCAGGTATGGCGGCATCCGTCCTTCCGTGGATATGCAGATTATATGGAAACTTCTGAATTTAAAACAACCATTGAAGACCTAAAAGCTATTGCTACTAAAAATAGAACTGTCATAATGTGTTCTGAAGCAGTTTGGTGGAGCTGCCACCGGTCCATGATTTCAGATTTTCTAAAAGCTGAAGGCTGGGAGGTCCTCCACATCATGTCCCCATCCACAACTACCGAACATCCGTACACCAAACCCGCAAAGATCGAGGATGGAAAGCTGTTTTATAAGGAATGAATTTCTTCAAAAAGTCGTCCGTTAATATTCAGCTTTTGCCTGTCACGGGCTGCGGGTTGCGGGTTGCGGGTAAAAAAAATATTGCTGGTTGCAGGTGATTGCATTCACTTCCTCACTAAGCTTCGAGGGATAAAAAATATTGTTTTGAAGTTAAATTCTGGTTACACGTGGTCACCAATCCCTAATCACCACTCCTAACTTCGTACTTCTAAAATCTAACTTCGATGAGTTCTAACTTCAATTAGTCGATCATCGACAGCTGGATACGTTTTCTCGCCTCATCTACCTCCATCACGGTTACCTGTACGTGTTGATGCAACTTTACAACCGAGTTTACGTCACTTACAAATTCATTCTTCAGCTTGGAGATATGCACGAGTCCGCTTTCCTTGATCCCGATATCTACAAAACATCCGAAGTTAGTGATATTGTTGACAATCCCCGGTAGCTTTAATCCGGGTTTGAGGTCGCTAATGCTCTTCACGTTAGGATCAAATTCAAACACTTTTGCCGACTTCCGCGGATCTACTCCCGGTTTCTCCAGCTCGCGCAGAATGTCTAGAATAGTGGGCAAACCTACGGTGTCAAAAATGTAATTTTCAGGAGTAATTTCTGAAATGAGTTTTTTATTCCCAATCAGTTCTACAATCTGAACTTTAAGATCTGCAGCCATTTTCTCTACTATGGAGTAACTTTCAGGATGCACGGCCGAATTATCGAGAGGATTTTTAGAGCCCGGCACCTTCAGGAATCCAGCGGCCTGTTCAAAAGCCCTTGCTCCAAGACGTGGTACTTTCAGCAGATCTTTTCGGGAAGAAAACTCGCCTTTTTCCCTCCGGTAATTAATGATGTTCTCGGCCAAAGACGCGCCAATTCCCGAAACATAACTCAGCAGCGGTGCGCTCGCACTATTCAGGTTCACACCTATAGCGTTTACACAACTCTCCACTACGCGATCAAGTTCATTCTTTAGTTTTGTTTGGTCAACATCGTGCTGGTACTGCCCCACCCCAATAGATTTGGCATCGATCTTTACCAGCTCGGCCAAAGGATCGGCCAAACGGCGACCAATGGAGACGGCGCCACGAACCGTTACGTCATAATTCGGAAATTCGGCCCTCGCTATTTTTGAAGCCGAATATACCGAAGCGCCGGCCTCGTTCACCACAAATACCTGCACATCCCTGTCAAAAAGTATTTTTTTAATGAAAAATTCGGTTTCCCGGGAAGCCGTGCCGTTCCCAATCGCTATAGCCTCAATGTTATAAGCATTGACCAGGGATTTTACCTTTTTTGAAGCCAAAGCGGTTTCTCTTTGCGGCGCATGCGGAAAAATTGTTTCGTTGTGTTGCAAATCGCCCTTCTCATCAAGGCACACCAGCTTACAACCCGATTTAAAACCGGGATCTAGCGCCAGGATCCGTTTGCTGCCCAAAGGTGGCGCCAGCAGCAACTGCCTTAGATTATCGGCAAAGACCTTTATGGCTTCCGTATCTGCTTTCTCTTTTGCAGCCGATAAAGCTTCATTTGAAAGTGCCGGAAAAAGCAACCTCTTCAGGGCATCATCAATGGCTTCTTCTATATGTTTAGTAGAAGAGTTTCGCTGGGATTTCAGAATAAATCCTGATACAATCCTGTAAGACTCCTCATGCTCCACCTCAACTTTCACCCTTACAAAACCTTCCTTTTCCGCCCTAAGAATGGCCAATAGCCGGTGAGAAGGAATATAATTCAGCTTTTCTTCCCACTCAAAATAATTCTGAAACTTTTGCGCATCTTCCTCTTCAGCTTTCTTTTTGATCACTTTGGAAGAAATAATGGCTTTCTGCTGAAAAAGCTTCCGAAGCCGGTTCCGCACTCCCTGGTGTTCATTGATCCATTCAGCAATAATATCTTTAGCGCCCTGCAAAGCGGCTGCAACATCCCCAACATCTTTAGTGACAAATTTCCTGGCTGAAGTTGTTATGTCTCCCGAATTTTGGGCCATCAGGATCTTAGCCAAAGGTTCAAGTCCCAGCTCCCGTGCAGTATCGGCCTTTGTTTTGCGCTTTTTCTTATAAGGCAGGTAAAGATCTTCCAGCTCCACCAAATTTCCTGAAGCTATGATCTTCGACTCCAGCTGCGGAGTGAGAAGTTCCTGCTCGGCGATAGATTTTAAAACCGCTTTTTTCCTTTTTTCCATTTCCTCATATTCCACTTTAAATTGCAGGATCTCTGCAACCTGCACCTCATCTAAATTACCCGTCATTTCTTTTCGGTAACGGGAAATAAAAGGAATAGTAGCATCTTCTTGTAAAAGTTGAAGCGTGTTTTCAACGCTTTTCTTCGGAAGACCTGTACGGGTTAAAACAAAACTGACTGGATTCATTGCGGCTAAATGTAGTGGAAAATGGCAAAGATAAAAGCCTTGTGGGTCTTTCCATAAAAAAAGCCTTCCGAAAATTAATTTCGGAAGGCTTTTTTTAGACCCTTTAGGCTGTTATACCAGCACTACATCTTCAACTTTTGAAGAGGAGCCGTATCCGGCCAAAATTCTTCCGTAGAATTTAAGGTCGGCATCACTATTTTTAAAGCTCTTTCGAAGACTTGCCACAGCTTTTGCAAGCGGGATCTTGTGAACTTTGATTTCAGGATAAGGTGAATTTTCTTCTTCATTTTCCACACCTACTTCTATGCTGTTCGTTTTTTTGTCATAGCAAACAAAAGCAGCCTGGTAGTTGTGTTTAATAAGTTCTTCAAGAGAAGCAGGAAGTTTATCGCATTCCCTGCACTCTTCAATCTGGTGCGGCAATAGGTTGAGCACCTGATTCTGAATTTCGTTTTTACTTTGATATGAGATCATTTTCCTTCAATTTTTTTCTAAAAATAATCCAGATCAGGCTGTCCAAAATACTTTTTAATTTAGGTTTAACTTAATTTCTTGTCATTGCCTAAGCTGCTGTTAATTTTCTAAAGAAAATTCTTACTCTTGAATTTCAGCGTTCTATATTTTGTAAGTGAATAATTCTCTGCGGAAGCATCTTCTGTCAAACCCTGCTTAAAAGTTTTGTATTTTGGAAAAAAATTGCATCATGACCGCTATAGCAGAAAAAGAATTCCGGAATGATTTCACGCAGCAGTTTGAAGGAGATGAAAGTGGTGACCGCACTCCCCGCCAAACCCCCGGAAAATTATACAGCAAGACAATACCAACCCCGGTTGCTGCGCCTAAATTATTGGCCTGGTCAAAGAATCTGGCCGAAGAATTGGGAATAGCGGATCCTTCTACGGAAGATGTGCAAATACTGGCCGGCAATAAAATTACTGCCTCCATGAACCCTTATGCAGCCCGTTATGCAGGGCATCAATTTGGAAACTGGGCAGGGCAACTGGGCGATGGCCGTGCGATTACATTGGGAGAATGGGGTTCCAAAAATGGCATTTTTGAGCTGCAATTAAAAGGTGCAGGGCCCACTGCTTATTCGAGACATGCCGATGGGCGGGCGGTGTTGCGATCTTCGGTAAGAGAGTATTTGATGAGTGAAGCTATGCACCACCTGGGAGTTCCCACTACCCGGGCACTGGCTTTAGTGGAGACCGGAGACAAAGTACTGCGCGATATGTTCTATAACGGAAATCCCGAATACGAACCCGGTGCTATTGTATCCCGCGTAGCCCCCTCCTTCTTACGCTTCGGAAACTTTGAATTACTGGCTGCCCAGGGTGATAAGGAAAAAATGAAACAGCTGATAGACTGGACCATTGATCGATATTTTCCGCATCTTACGGAAGAAGATCGCATCCTCACCTGGTTCCAGGAAGTGGTAGACAAAACGGCATTTTTGATGACCGAGTGGCAGCGGGTGGGATTTGTACACGGGGTGATGAATACTGATAATATGTCTATACTGGGGCTAACCATTGATTACGGGCCGTTCTCTTTTCTTGACCACTATGATCACAACTTTACACCCAACACCACCGACCTTCCGGGCCGCCGTTACGCCTTTGGGAACCAGCCTTCAATTGGTTACTGGAACCTTGGCAGGCTCGCCAATGCCATTTCTTTACTTTTTGATGACACCGAAGGTCTTGAAAATGCGCTCGACTCCTACGAAAAGATCTTTTGGGATTACTATTATGAAATGATGGCAAAAAAGTTAGGCTTTCAAACCCCCGGAAAAGAGGAAAAGAAAATCATCGCGAGATTTGAAGCAGTACTTTCCAGTATTCAGCCAGATATGACCCTCTTCTATCGGCTTTTAGCTGAAATACCTTCTGAAACCGTACCTGAGACCCTGCTGAAACACTTTGCACCTTCATTGTACAGTGACCTCCAGCCCAAAGAACAGGAGGAGTTGGTTGCTTTATTGACAGACTACTCAAAAATGGCAAAAAATGACGGGCTTTCGGAAGAAGCCAGGAAAAACCTGATGAACCAAACCAATCCCCGCATCATCCTTAGAAATTACCTATTGCATGAAGCCATAGAGGAACTGGAACGGGGAGAGAATAAATTATTTGTAAGGCTACAGGAAGCGATGAAGCAGCCTTACGCAACAGACGGCTTTGAAGATCTTGTAAAAAAACGACCAGAATGGGCAGAGACTAAAGCCGGCTGCTCCATGCTCTCATGCAGCTCATAGCCTCAAAATTTTAACTAATTTGTTAATATACTAAAATCACATTTGTAGGTTTTATTCTCAAATTCAGATATTTAACAGGACAAAAGTTGGTTAAAGCACAAAAAAATCCTAATTTTATAGGAAATCTTTAAGACGATTTTATAGTATTAACCTAATAAATGATTCACCATGAGTGCTCAAAGAAGAAAATCTGAAGATAAAGAGAAAGCGATAACATTCGAGGTTTGGTCTGATCATTGCGCTGTGGCTGCGTTTTTTATATTCCTCGTGCTGCTGATATTCATCTCCTAAAATCAGCCCTTCACATTTATAAATTTTAATTAGAATCAGCTCCCTTAGGTGCAATTTTGTTCCGGATGGCTCCTGATGAATACTTCTATATGCCATTCCCCTCGAAAAGTTTAATCAACTTCACTTTTTGATGTACAAATAAGAGACTTCAAAAATGCCATTTTTGACAGGTATCCTGCCATTTTCACCATCTTTCAGGATCTTCAATTAATTCCGGCAAAAGTAAATTTCGGCTGTAATTCCAATCATCCATCATAAAGTACTTCATATAGTTTAATAAATATTTCAGCTTTAAAATTCCGCAGAGAATTTGCACAGAAGATCTTTCAGGATAAAAACTGAAATACTAGACCTTTTTTTGATCTACTTCCAGGTTTTCCTTGTTGCTTTTAAACGGCCTTATGATCAATCTTGCCGCTTTATCAAAGTTCACGTAATTGTAGACCCAGTTAAAGAAAGTAATGAGTCGGTTTCTAAAGCCGACAAGAAAATACAAGTGGATAAACATCCAGATAAACCAGGCAAAGAAGCCGCCAAATTTCAATTTTCCAAGATCTACTACGGCTTTGTTTCTTCCCACAGTGGCCATGGTACCTTTGTCATTATAAACAAAGGGTTCCATTTTTTCCCCTTTTAGGATGCGTTTAAGGTTCTTTGCCAGGTGTTTCCCCTGCTGTATTGCGGGCTGGGCTACCATAGGATGCCCTTTGGGATAATCTTCATTGCTCATCAAAGCAATGTCTCCAATGGCGAAGACATTCTCATAACCTTTCACCTGGTTAAAGACGTTAACCTCATAACGATCGGCCCTATCTACCAGTGCCGATGCGTTCAAACCTTCTACCGGTGCGCCCGAAACGCCTGCCGCCCATATAAAAGTGGAAGTGTTAAACGTGAGGTCTTCTTTATTTGTAGTCACTTTTTGACCATCGTACTCCTGTACCATCACATTGAGGTGGATCTCTACCCCGAGATCTTTAAGGAATTTTTCGGCTTTTTTGGAAGCTTCGGGACTCATTGGCGGCAAAACCCTGTCCAGCCCCTCAATAAGATGGATTTTCATTTCGGAAGGATCGAGATCCCGGAAATCTCTGGGCACAATGTGGTTGCGCACTTCGGCAATAGCGCCGCAAAGCTCCACTCCCGTGGGGCCGGCACCGGCAATCACAAAGTTGAGCAAAGCCTTCCGTTTTACGGGATCTGGTGTGATTACTGCCTGCTCAAGATTTTCGAGGATTAAACTGCGAATATTAAGTGCCTGCGGAATAGTCTTCATCCACATGGCATTTTTCTGAATACTCTCATTTCCGAAGAAATTAGTGCGGGAACCTGTGGCCAGTACAAGATAATCGTAAGCCAGCTCGCCAATGGAGGTTACAATTTTATTTTCTTCAGGAACAATACGCTGAACTTCGGTGAGCCTGAAATAACCATCTGTACTGTGGCGGGTGATCTTACGCAAAGGATAAGCTATAGAATCGGGTTCGAGGCCCGAGGTGGAAACCTGGTACAACAAAGGCTGAAAGGTGTGATAGTTGTGACGGTCCAGCAAAACCACCTGCAATTTCTCCTTTAAAAGGTGCTTTGCAATTGAAATTCCTGCAAAACCACCACCTACAATGACCACACGAGGGTATTCAGAAATGGGAATATTCATCTTATATAAGCCTTTCTTTCAAAGTTAGAGCTTTCCGCAGAATAAAAAGAAGATTAATAAATTTTAAGGGAATTGTAACAAGATCGCTACTTTCACTACTAATTAAGAACCTAAACAATCTTGTGAAGAAAGAACTGGAACATGAATTTGTAAGTCATCTTGAAAAGCACCAAAACATAGTGCACAAGATTTGCCGCATGTATACCAATGACCAGGAATCTCACAATGATCTTTTTCAGGAAATTACCATTCAACTTTGGAACGCCTACCCAAAATTTAGAGGTGATTCAAAATTTAGCACCTGGATGTACAGGGTAGCTCTTAACACGGCTATCACCCTCTATAGAAAATCGAAAAAACAACTGCGCACCCAGAATTATGACGAGGTAAGTTTTAAAATAAAGGCAGATGTTTATGATGATGAGGTTGAAAAACAACTACAATTAATGTATAAAGCGGTAAAAGAACTAAATGATATCGACAAGGCTTTGGTCTTTTTATACCTGGAAGACCAGTCTTACCGGGAGATTTCTGAAATGCTGGGGATATCTGAAGTCAATGCACGCGTGAAGATGAACAGGATCAAAAAGACCCTAAGAAATATTTTAAATCCGTAGTACCTACCACATGGATGAACTAGAATTTTTAAAACAAAACTGGAAAAAGCAGGAAGAGAATCTTCCAAAGCTTTCTTATAATGAGATCTACAAAATGATCTGGAAGAAATCCTCTTCCATCGTTAAATGGATCTTTGTAATTAGCGTTGTAGAGTTGCTTCTTTCCTCTTTGTTCACTGTTTTTATGGCCGATGCCGATTACTGGGAGCAAATGGAGCAACTACACATTAAGAAGATCCAGATTGGAATGTATGTGATTAGCTACCTCATCACCTTCTATTTCATCTATTGCTTCTACCGCAATTACAGGAGAATTTCTTCTACAGACGATGCTGCAACACTCATGAAGAATATTCTTAGAACCCGAAAAACTGTAAAGTCCTATATTGCATACATCCTTATTTCAACCGGGTTATATTCGGTAATTATTACCTACTATACCATCCAGAACCACCAGCTGGTACAGGAGGTGACCGATTCTTCCAAATATACTTTTGATGTTGTAGACTGGATTAAATTTGCCGTAGCCGGTTGCATTATACTTGCTGTATTCCTCCTCGCTCTATGGCTGTTTTACAGGTTGATCTACGGAATACTTTTAGGCAGGCTCAAGAGAAATTACAAAGAGCTGAAAAGGCTGGAAATGTAAATATGGTGTTTCCTTAACTTACTTCGGAAATATCTGAAAAGGGATGGAATAATTTTAGAACCTGAACTACTCCTGAAGGAACCCCTCGCGGAATTGCAAATCCGCGCCATCGGAATTACTCAAATCTGAACACTAATCACTGATCACTCTTTTAAAAAACCTCGTCACGGATTACAAATCCGCGCCATCGGAATCATTCAAGAATCACTGTTACTAAAATACTGCTCACTGACTACTGAATACTGATCACTCCTTTAATACTCCCACTGCCGGGTTTTGTTCAGGGCCTCCATCACTTCCAGTTCTTCCTGCGGGATTACTTTTAGGAAAGACGGATGTTGTTCAATAGCATATTCCAGTTTTTCTACAATTTCCTCTATGGTTTCGTTATCATAATCAATCACCAGCGGTTCCTTGATCTGAAAACTCTGTAAAATGCCTTTTTTACGGACCCTTAATCCCTTTTTGTCAAATGAACGCCTGAAGCCATCAATAACAATAGGGATAACAATCGGTTTGTACTGCTTTATGATATGGGCTGTACCCTTTCTAATCGGTTTAAAAGGCTTGGTGGTTCCCTGCGGAAAGGTGATTACCCATCCATCTTCCAAAGCCATTCCTATATTTTTGTGATCGTTGGGATTTACTTCCCGCTGTACTTCTTTTCCTTTTTCGCGCCAGGTCCTTTCTACCGAAACTGCCCCGGCATAAGCCATTATTCGGGTGAGGAGGCCTGAATTCATAGTCTCCTTAGCCGCGACATAATAGATATTGAGCTTGGGTTGCCATAAGTAGCCTACGTTCTTGATAGAATCTACCCTTCCGCTTAATGCAGCATTAAATACGTGAAACATTGCCGTGACATCGGCAAAATAAGTTTGATGGTTTGAAACAAAGAGTACGTTATTATCGGGCAGGTTTTTGATTATTTCAGATCCTTCGATCCTGAGTTCATTGAAACCTCTGTATCGCCTATGTGAGAGCACTCCGAAGATGCGGATGAGCCATTTTTTCAAGTAAAGATAGTGCCCAAAAGGATTCTTTTTCAACATCCCCATTTATTCCCTGAGATTTTTACGAAACAACAAAGATACTTAATTAAAACTTACAGCAGCTGCCTGAGGATCTCTTTCATTTCACTCAACATCATTGCGGTAGCTCCCCAAACTACATGTCCGTTAAGAAGAAATGCAGGCACCTCTATATTTGTGGCGTATGAAGTAGAAAGGGTCTCTTTAATTAAACAGGATTCGCTCATAAACTCCTCAAGCTTGATCTCCAGTACAGCTTCTACTTCATCCTCCTGTGGTATTAGCATCGGAGTCTTCTTCATCACTCCCATAAATGGATGTACCCAAAAATTACTTGGCGGAATATAAAGTCTGGTCATCTCCCTTACTATTTCAACCTCGTGTTGTGGAATTCCTACTTCTTCTTCTGTTTCCCGAAGGGCTGTGTGCGCAAGGTCCCGGTCCTCAATTTCCACCCTGCCTCCCGGAAATCCTACCTGGTTGGAATGTACTCCTTTATAAGTTTTTCTAAGGATCAAAACGAATTTAGTTTCTCCCTGTGGCCCCGGATAAAAAACCGATAATACCGCAGCCTGCTTCGGCTTTTGCTTATCAATATTTAGATTTTCCAGTTCTTTCATCCGCAGCATTGGCGCCAATTTGAAGTGCGCGTCATCGCCCGGAAGATTAATTTTCCTTAAATTCGGACTTAGATTAAGAAAATCCTGAAAATTCATGAGATCTAATTTTTTGCTGATATTAATTTTGACCACTGCCGTTTTTGCAAGTTGTGAAGATAAACAATCTTCCACAAAAAATGAGGTGGAAACCATGTTAGAGGAACCCGTACAACCCGATTCTGCCCGTGTAGATAACACCAAGGTTGATGAAGTTGTGGAAGCTGAAGTAGAAAAGAAAGAAAAAAGAAAAGGGCCACTACTCGTGCAGGAAGAATTGATCCCTTTCCTGATGGAGTACGGGAAAAAACACGATGAGAACAGGGTGAGGATTAAAACCCGCTTTGGAAATATTGATGTCGAATTGTTCCGGGATACTCCTCTTCATCGCGCAAACTTTCTGTATATGGTAAACCAGGATTACTATGACGGCACTTTTTTCCATCGTGTTGACGAAGGATTTGTCATTCAGGGAGGAAATTCAGACAATCCCGATACCAACATTAAGCGCCACCGAATTGGAGACTTCTTAATACCCAGCGAATTCGACGCCGGGCATAGCCATGTGCGAGGCGCTCTTGCAGCCGCAAAATATGCCGAGCAAAATGTGAGTAAGGCATCTTCCCCTTATGAATTTTACATAGTTCAGGATCCTGATGGCTCTCCTCACCTCAACAATGATCATACAGTATTTGGACGTGTGATCTCGGGTATGGACGTGGTTGACGAGATCAACAAGGTGCCTACAGACGACAGTGAATGGCCACTGCGCAACATCCACATTGAAATGGAAATCCTGGATTAGTTACTGCCTTGTGTAATAACTGTAATCCTTGAGCACAGTCTTAAGGAACTGTACCGGTTTTTCTTCGGGAGTAACCCCAAGTAAATCTGATACCCTGTTAGAAAGTTTTGCAATAACTCTATAATTGGAACTGGCAAGGGATGACCTGTAAATCTCTTTGATCTCCTGCACGTCACTGTCTGAAAGTACAGTGACCTGCGGGTAAACCGGCCGGTAATCATCAGGAACATTTACCAGCAGGGTCTTATCCAGCCCTGTTCGCACCCTTTCGGAAATAACAGTTGTACCTGCGGCAAGATCTCCAAGGCGCTGTCCTTTTCCGTTTAACAAGATAGTAACCACTGCCACGCTCCCACTGGTGATGGTAATATCTACAATCCTCAATAACCAGCGCACCATGTAATTGGAAAACGCAGGTTTTGAACCATCCAGTTTCACTACCCTTAACTGTAAAGCTGCCTTACCCGGAGATTGACCATTCCACAAACTCTCCCATAGCAAAAAATACAGCAGCAGGGGTAGCAGCACCACACTCATAAAAAGCCATTCCTGCCCCTGATTGCCATCCAGCCCTCCCATAAGCATGGTTACAATAATGACGTAAGCCAGCATCATAAGGCCATCAATAAGATATGCAAGAATACGCTCTCCTACCCCCGCAACATTTTGTGTAATACTTATATTTTGAGCTGTTTCAATTTGAAAGTTATCCATTTAATATGTTTCTTTGAGACAAAATAGCAAAGAATGCGCGAGGCCGCTTTTGTGAAGCAAAATAAGGATAAATGGCAAAGATTTGAAAGGGCCCTGCAAAATAATGCTCTTTTGCCTCCCGGCGAACTCTCCTCGCTCTACCTTGAGGTGACAGATCATCTTAGCTACGCCCAGACTTTTTATCCAGGAAGCAATACGCTGCACTATCTCAACGGCCTGGCATCAAGGGCTCATCAAAAGATCTACCGGAATAAGAAAGAACCTAAAAACCGGTTTGTAACTTTCTTTACTGAAGAATTTCCCCGTGAGTTCTACCAATACCAAAAGCAGTTGCTACTGGCTTTCCTGGTGTTTGTTCTTTTTGTCGCAGCAGGGAGTTTCTCTGCAGCAAGTGACGGCGCATTTGTACGTTCTATTCTGGGAGACCCATACGTCAATATGACCCTTGATAATATCGCTAATGACGACCCTATGGCCGTCTACAAAAAAATGGGGGAAATGGAAATGTTCCTGGGGATCACCATCAACAATGTAAGAGTGGCTTTGATGGCTTTTGTTTTCGGGATTTTCGCAGGTTTGGGAACCCTGTTCATCATCATGCAGAATGCCATTATGCTGGGCTCCTTCCAGTATTTTTTCTATGAAAAAGGCCTGCTCTGGGAATCGGTAAGAACTATCTGGATTCACGGGACCATAGAGATCTCTGTGATCATTGTTGCTGCCTGCGCTGGTCTGGTTGTAGGGAAAGGAATTCTTTTTCCCGGCACCTACTCCCGGCTTACTTCGTTTATTAACGGAATAAAAGCCGGACTCAAGATCGTGATTAGCACCGTTCCCTTCTTTATCCTCGCCGGATTTCTTGAAGGTTTCGTGACCCGACATACCGAAATGCCCGACTGGCTGGCGATATTAATTATTTCCGGCTCCCTTGCCCTTATCCTGTTTTACTACGTTTTTTATCCAATCATATTACACCGAAAACCACCTGATGAACCAACCAATTCAATTCCGTAAACAGCGCGAGCTGGGAGATATTATTACTGATACCTTCAAATTTATACGCCAGAATTTTAAGCCCCTTTTCAAAGCTATCTTTAAAATTACAGGACCTGTTTTTGTGATTCTCATCCTGGCGATAGGTTATTATTCTTACCTGGGAATGGACCTGTTCTCCAATCCATTTTTGAATGATAGTTCAGAGATGAATATTGAAATGTTCATCATTGCAATATTTGTTCTTTTCTCCTCAATGGTGGCATTTTACATACTACTTTATAATACGGTACTTCATTTCATAAAAAGTTACATTGAAAATTTGGGAGTCGTAGATCATTCTGAAGTTGTTAAAGGTGTAAAGAATGACTTCGGAAAGATGTTAGGCCTTATTCTACTGGTAGCAATTATCACCCTTTTCGCCTTCTTTTTATGTGTGCTCCCGGCAATTTATGTTTGGGTGCCACTATCCCTTGCGCCGGCAATGCTCATTTTCGCCCGCACCTCAGTTATAGATTCCATTAGTTATTCATTCAGCCTTATTAAAGACAACTGGTGGAATACATTTGCCACACTTTTCGTGATCACCCTGCTTATTTACATCATAAGCCTTATTTTTCAGTTTCCGCTTATGGTCTATATGTTCATCAAAGCCATGACCATGTCGCAGGAAGGCAGTATTGCAAATCCTGGAGATCTTGTGGACTGGGTGTATGTGTTGTTTAATGTACTTTCTTCAGTTTTTCAATACCTGCTTGCGGTTATTGGGGTGGTTGCTTCAGCTTTTATTTATTACCATCTTGATGAGAAGAAGAACGCCACTGGTACTTACGAACGCATCTCAAACCTGGGGTCTTAAAAATGGCAAAATTCTTCCTCATTTTTTTCTTCGGAATCAGTCTTTCGGTATTTGCCGGTGAGGTTGTAATGCCGATGCAAACTGCGGAAGAAGAGCTGGTGCCTTTAGATTTTTCCGAAGAAACCATTGATAAATTTCAACAAGACCCAGATTATGATTATTCTGAAGTAACGGCCGAAGATAACTGGTGGACAAAATTCAAGCGTTATTTAAGCCTGCAATGGCAACGGTTCCTGGATTGGATCTTTGGAGATTATGAAGCTCCGTTCCTGCTCGCTTTTTTCCTGAAGATCCTGCCTTACCTTTTGCTTGGCTTACTGCTTGCTCTTGTGCTCTACCTCTTTACAAAATTAGCTCCCGGAAATAACATTTTTGGAACCCCATCTGGCGGAGAAGTCCATTTTAGTGAAGAAGAGAAGATCATTAAAACCAGGGACATCAGGAAATTAATAGATAAAGCCATAGCAGCCGAAAATTACCGGCTCGCCATACGCTATCATTTCCTTTACATCCTTCAGCAGTTATCCCGAAAGGAATTAGTGAGCTACGATGCGGCAAAAACCGATGAAGAATATGTACTGGAAATCCAGGATCCACAACTTCAGAATAGATTTAGAAGATTGAACCGGATCTACGATTTTGTGTGGTATGGAGATTTTACCACCACGGCTACAGATTATCAAAAGATAAGAAAGGAATTTGTTACAACCGAAGAAATAATACAACCGCAGCATGAGCAAAGCATATAAGATCTCTCTCGCCCTGCTCGTTTTGCTGTTGGTGTTTCTCACCTGGCTGGAAGCGAATGAACCACAAGAAGTAAATTGGAGCCCCAGTTATGCTGCTTTAGATAAGATCCCACTGGGCACAAAGGTGCTTTTTGAAAACCTCAAACAGCAGGATATTGACCTGCAGGAAGTCAATATTCCACCCTATAAATTCCTGAACGACTCGACCATCACCGGAACCTACTTTTTCCTGAACAACAGCCTGGGATTCGACGATCCGGAATTAAAGAGAATACTTGCCTGGGTTGCCAGGGGAAATACCGCATTTTTCATCGCCGAAAATTTCAGCCAGAATCTTCTTGACACTTTAAACCTGAAGATGGAAACCCTGGTACCCAAAAAGGGCATTTCGTCAAAACCTTTTTTGAATCTTAAAGATCCGGCTCTTGAAAGCAATCGGCCTTTTCTCTTTGATAAAGAGACATATCAGGATGTTTTTATCATACCCGATTCCTTACCTAAAGATGTGCTGGGAGTAACGCAGCTTCAGCAAGATTCAGCTAAAATAACTGCTCCAAAAATCAACTTTTTGAGAGATACTGTGGGGAAAGGAATGGTTTATTTACATTCCACACCAAAAGCCTTCAGCAATTATTTCCTGCTGCAGGACAACAACGCCGAATATATTGAAAGAGTCCTGGCTTATCTTCCCACCCAACAACCTGTATTTTGGGACCACTACTACAAGACCGGCAAATCTTTTTACACCTCACCCCTGTTTGTGATCCTTAACAGTAAACCATTGCGCTGGGCCTACTATTTTGTAATTATTGGCAGCCTGCTGTTTATCATTTTTGAAGGGAAGCGAAAACAGCGAAGTATCCCTGTCATTAAACCGCTGCAAAATCAAACGCTCGACTTTACACGCACCATCGCCGGATTGTACCTGGACCGCGCTGACTATAAAAGTATAGCATCAAAAAAGATTGCCTTATTTTTGGAGTACGTGCGCTCTCAATATCGCGTTGCTACTAACGAAATAAACCAGGGTTTCTACGATCGCGTAGCGGCAATGAGCGAAAATAGCACCAAAGAAGTAGAAAGATTATGGCAACTTATGGAGAGACTTGAGAAAAAAAACTCGGTATCAAAAGAAGAATTGCTGGAGTTAAACAAGGCCATTTCGGCTTTTAAAAAGAAGTAAATGGAAAACGAAGAAATAAAGAACGACGAGATCACTTTTGAAAACCGTATTCCGCTTGAGGAATTAAAGTCGGCCGTAGAAAGCTTAAAAAAACAGTTATCAGGAATCATCATTGGTCAGGAAAGGTTTATTGAACTTCTTATCGTGGCCCTGCTTGCCGATGGTCATGTGCTTATAGAAGGTGTTCCCGGTGTAGCCAAAACCATCACCGCAAAGTTGTTTGCCAAAACCCTCAAAACCGGATTCAGCAGAATACAATTCACGCCCGATCTTATGCCGAGTGACGTGCTGGGAACTTCAGTGCTTAATTCCAGGACTTCGGACTTTGAATTTAAACCCGGCCCGGTGTTTTCAAACATTGTTCTCATAGATGAAATTAATCGCGCTCCGGCAAAGACCCAGGCGGCACTTTTTGAGGTCATGGAAGAGCGACAAATCACCATAGACGGTAAACAGCACAGTATGCCACCGCCATTCATGGTGATTGCAACTCAAAACCCCATTGAACAGGAAGGAACTTACGCCCTTCCAGAAGCGCAACTGGACAGGTTCCTCTTTAAGATCAATGTAGGTTATCCTTCAATGGAGGAAGAGATTAAGATCTTGCAGTCACACCACGAGCGGCAGGGAGTTTTACCCCAGGAAAAAATTGAAGCCGTTCTCGACCCCGAAAAGCTCCAGGTGCTGCGTACGCAAATCCAGAGTATAAGAATAGAAAAGAAGTTACTTGGTTACATCGCTGAAATCATTAGTAAGACTCGAAATCACCCGCATCTGTACCTTGGGGCTTCACCACGGGCTTCCATTGCAGTTATGAATGCGTCTAAGGCAGTAGCGGCTGTAGATGGAAGGGATTTCGTCATCCCCGAAGATATTAAGAAGGTACTGGAGCCGGTGCTTGGTCACCGAATCATTTTATCTCCCGAACGTGAAATGGAAGGCAGTACCACAGCCGGTGTTATTGATATGATCACTCATTCTGTAGAAATCCCGAGATAATTGGTACATTTTTTCAAGTCACTATATCTCCATCAACGATTTTTTGTGATCGTTTTCACCCTGGCGGCAGGTTTCCTGTTTTCCTATTGGGTTCCGTGGCTTTATCCGGTTTTATGGATACTGACCATCATGTTCCTGCTCATTGCCATGGCCGATATTGTTGTCTTGTTCAAAAGCTCCGGAATCACTGCTGAAAGGATCCTTCCAGATAAATTCTCCAACAGTGATGAGAATGAAGTGGAGGTTTTGCTTCGGAATTTGTACAGTGTTAAAACACAGGTTGAAGTTATTGACGAGATCCCCGTACAGTTCCAAAAAAGGGATTTTTCATACCTCACCGAATTACCTTCAGGGATATCAACCTCTTTCAACTATTCCCTGCGACCGGTGGAGCGGGGAGAATATTTCTTCGGAAGTTTAAATGTCTTTGCCTCCACTCCGCTGAAGCTGGTCAAACGCCGGAAGAAGTTTGGAAAAGAACAAATGGTGAAAGTCTATCCTTCTTTTATTCAGATGAAAAAGTATGACTTCCTGGCTGTAGACCGTAAGATCTCACAACCAGGACTCAAGAAAATAAGGAAGATTGGGCATACCATGGAGTTCGAGCAGATCAAAGACTATGTGGCGGGAGACGATGTGCGCAGCATAAACTGGAAAGCCACTGCCAAACAGGGAGGGCTTATGGTGAACCAGTACCAGGATGAACGGTCACAGCCTGTTTATTCTGTGATAGATACAGGCCGCACCATGAAAATGCCTTTTAATCATCTCAAGTTGCTCGATTATGCAATTAACAGCGCCCTCGCATTTTCAAATATTGCCCTAAAGAAAAAAGACAAAGCTGGTTTGATCACATTTTCCAGCAAAATGGAAAAGATTCTCCCTGCAAGTTCCAAAAAAGCCCATTTGAACCTGCTGTTGGAATCCCTCTACAACGTTAACACACGGTACCGGGATTCAGATTTTGGTCTTTTGTACACCCATTTAAACCGAAGACTGGCACAGAGAAGTCTACTCCTGCTGTACACAAACTTTGAACATCTAAGCGCCCTGCACCGGCAAATGCCCTACCTGCTGGCTTTATCAAAAAAGCACCTGCTTGTTGTCATCTTTTTCGAAAATACCGAACTGGAAAATTTCATCTCTTCCAATGCCGAAAAAGTACCGGATATTTTCAATCAAACCATTGCTGAACAGTTTAGCTACGACAAACGATTGATGGCAAAGGAGCTTCAAAAACACGGAATTCAGACTATTCTCACGCGTCCCGAAGATCTAACGGTGAAAACCATCAACAAATATCTGGAGATCAAGAAGAGGGGAATTCTTTAGGTTTTTCGGGAGGTAAGAGTTGAGATTTTTGGTTTTATATAGAAAAGGAATATCTTCATCATATGTAATCCGGTCGCCAATCATATCCTGTACCTACGGCACAGAGAGTTCCCATGGCGTTTCTTTACCTACAGTTCGTCCCTACGGGACGTAGAATTATCAAAATATTTTTCCGCTATCCACATTGTACCCCATGAGACCAAATTATCATCAAATTTTTTGTCCCGTTAGGGACAGCATATCGGTAGAATTAATAAAAAAAACAAACAGTGCCTTTAGGTACGGGATATAAGATTCGGAAAAAAATTGCAACATCAAAAGCATTATTGGCTGGCCTCCAATCATATCCTGTACCTACGGCACAGAGAGTTTCCATGTGGCTTTTTTTACCCACAGCTCGTCCCTACGGGACGTGAAATTTACTGATGTAATTTTAGCTATGAACATTCTGTCGCACTGTGAACAAATTATCATTAATTATTTTTGTCCCGTTGGGGACAGCATACCGGTAGAATTAAAATAAAAAACAAACAGTGCCTTTAGGTACGGGATATAAGATTCGTAAAAAATTGTAACACCGGAAGCAATATTGGCTGGCCTCCAATCATATCCTGTACCTACGGCACAGAGAGTTTCCATCTCGTTTCTTTACCCACAGTTCGTCCCTACGGGACGTAGAATTATCAAAATATTTTTCCGCTATCCACATTGTGCCCCATGAGACCAAATTATCATCAAAATTTTTTTGTCCCGTTGGGGACAGCATATCGGTAGAATTAAGGTAAAAAAACAATCCGTGCCTTTAGGTACGGGATATAAGATTCGCAAAAAAAATCGTAACACCGGAAGCAATATTGGCTGGCCTCCAATCATATCCTGTACCTACCGCACAGAGAGTTTCCATGTCGTTTCTTTACCCGCAGTTCGTCCCTACGGGACGTAGAATTATCAAAATATTTTTCCGCTATCCACATTGTGCCCCATGAGACCAAATTATCATCAAATTATTTGTCCCGTTAGGGACATCATACCGATAGAATTAAAATAAAAAACAAACAGTGCCTTTAGGTACGGGATATAAGAATCGTAAAAAATTGTAACACCGGAAGCAATATTGGCTGGCCTCCAATCATATCCTGTACCTACGGCACAGAGAGTTTTCATGTGGCTTTTTTTACCCACAGCTCGTCCCTACGGGACGTGAAATTTACTGATGTAATTTTAGTTATGAACATTCTGTTGCACTGTGAACAAATTATCATCAAATTTTTTGTCCCGTTACGGACATTATATCGGTAGAATTAATATAAAAAACAAACAGTGCCTTTAGGTACGGGATATAAGAATCGTAAAAAATTGTAACACCGGAAGCAATATTGGCTGGCCTCCAATCATATCCTGTACCTACCGCACAGAGAGTTTCCATGTCGTTTCTTTACCCATAGTTCGTCCCTACGGGACGTAGAATTATCAAAATATTTTTCCGCTATCCACATTGTGCCCCATGAGACCAAATTATCATTAAAATTTTTTGTCCCGTTGGGGACAGCATATCGGTAGAATTAAGGTAAAAAACAATCCGTGCCTTTAGGTACGGTATATAAGAATCATAAAAAATTGTAACACCGGAAGCAATATTTGCAGGCCTCCAATCATATCCTGTACCTACGGCACAGAGAGTTTCAATGTTGTTTCTTTACCCACAGCTCGTCCCTACGGGACGCAAAACTTATTGATGTAATTTTTAGCTATGAACATTCTGTCGCACTATGGCCAAAGTATCATCATTTTTTTGTCCCGTTAGGGACAGCATATCGGTAGAATTTAAATAAAAACAATCCGTGCCTTTAGGTACGGGATAGTTTTCATGTGGCTTTTTTCACCTACAGATTGTCCCTCCGGGACGTAAAATAAACATTTGGGACACCACTGTCTTATCTAATTCAGAGCCTTCTTATAGGTTTCCAGCGCTCTTGCCCTGGCGAATTTGTGATCAACAATCGGCTCAAGGTAACCGGCTCTAAAATCTTTGATCCAGGTTTTCACGTATTCGAGTTTAGGATCAAATTTCTTCAGTTGCGATTCAGGATTAAATATTCGGAAATAAGGAGCAGCATCACAACCTGTACCCGCAGCCCATTGCCAGTTCCCATTATTAGAAGCCAGTTCGTAATCCAGGAGTTTTTCAGCAAAATAAGCCTCCCCCCAGCGCCAGTCTATCAACAAGTGCTTGCACAGGAAACCTGCAACCACCATACGGACCCGATTATGCATCCACCCGGTTTCATTTAATTGACGCATTCCGGCATCTACAAGAGGATAGCCTGTTTCTCCCCTGCACCACAATTCAAATTCCGTTTCATTGTTTCGCCATTGAATGCGGTCGTACTTTCTTCGGAAGTTATGATGCTCTACATGAGGAAAATGATAAAGGATCGTCATGAAAAATTCCCGCCATATAAGTTCGTTAAGCCAGGTTTCATTTTGCTGTAGCGCCTGTTTGACAAGGTGACGAACACTTACAGTTCCAAACCTTAAATGAACTCCAGCCTTGCTGGTACCATCAATGTAAGGCAGGTCTCGATTCTTGTGGTATTGTTTTATTAATTCTTCAGAAAGGTCTGCTTCGGCAACTTCAGGATTTGTAGTCTCAAATCCGATTTCAGCTAAAGAAACGATTGGTTTATTTGGCCTTTTTAGCAGGTTAGACAAAAAATCTTCCGAAGGAAAATTTGGAACAGCATTTTGGTACAGCTGTTCTTTCCATTTTTTTGAATAGGGTGTAAAAACGGTGTAAGGAGTGCCATCGGGTTTCAGAACTTCATCCTTCTCAAATATCACCTGATCTTTATAGCTATGGAATTCCACCCCATGAGCTAATAGAAATTCCGAAACCTCTTTATCTCTTGTGCGGGCATAGGGTTCGTAGTCATGGTTGATGAATACTTTCTGAACAGGGTACTCAAAAATGAGCTTTTCAAATGCCATTTTTGGCAGGTCATACAGTACAAGTAAGGAAGCCCCGAATTGAGATAATTCAGAATTTATCTTCTCCAGTTGGCGATAAATAAAATTAACCCGCCGGTCTTTTTTGTTAGAAAGCGTATTGAGAATGGCAGGATCAAAAATAAAAACCACCTGCACAGGGCGGCCACTGTTGAGAGCGTTGTAGAGTGCAGTATTGTCAAAGAGCCGCAAATCTCGTCGCAGCCAGCAAATCGCTATGCCTTCTTCTCCTTCATTTTTTGCCATGGTGAGTATTTTCTATTCTTATATCCGTGGATATTACTACTGATAAAAAGTACGACAGCGGCAGCAATTGCGGTATAAAAAATAAGATTTTCATCTCCTTTATTGGCAATTCCCACAGCGACCAGCCCCCAAACTCCCACGAGGGCGAATTCTCTCATATTACGCGTCCAGGTGATCACAAGGTTAATAACTGTAGCAACAGCTATCATGATCAAGGTCCATAATACTTCAGAAATTCCGAAGCCATCCCAGCCAATGTCGGTAAGATATGCAGCAGTATTTGCTATTAATGCTACGGTGATCCATCCTGAGTAGAGCGAAAAAGGCCACCATACAAACGCGATTTCAGATACCGGCTTGTCGTCTAGCTCCATCCTGGTCTTAAAAACAATGACCAAGAGAGAAATAAGCAGTAGCGACATTACCAGTACTGAAAGTGCCGTGAGATGGTTTAGCCACGCAAATATCCAACTAATGTTAAGTAGGCAGGTGATCACAAACCACCAGCCGATCCTGGCTGCTATTTGCCTGCCGCGCGAAGAGACGATTTGATAGGTCACAAAGCCTGCAAGCCCTAAATAGATCAAGCCCCAGATGGAAAAAGCATATCCTGCCGGTGTGAACAGGTTCTCATATTCGGCAGAAACAGATCCCATGGTTTCACCGTTGATTGCCCCAGTGTTAGACAGGTAGTTTAGGACTACCATGAGGAGAAATGCGATAATATTTGCTATCTGAATGGTCTTTTTCATAATACTGTGGTTTTTAAATTTGAGGCTGCAACGGCTTTTTTTCGGTTTAGGAGATACCTATAGATAAGAAGGTTCATCAGGATCAATTCTGCACCATAAAAAGCATCTTCTACAGGAATGGTTCCTACGCGAAAATTCATAAATTCTTCAGCATTGTACCACACAACCGGTTCTTCGATCCAGCTTCCGGTAAGCACCCCATTGACGAGAAAAAAAGGGATTAACAGCACTCCATAGATCATATAGAACCTTGTTAACCATGAAATTTTCAGAACAAACTGTGCGTATAAAAGCAGCAAAGCGAAACTGATAAAGGTAGTTGCCGTGTATACTCTTTGAAAGTAAATAATTCCAAAAATGAATAAAAATGCCACCAGGCAAAGCGTGATGATTTTTTGCATTTTTGGGCCTCCCAATTTGTCGAGGAAGAGATCCAAGCAGTGAAATGTAAAGACGCAGGCATAAGGGATGCAGAAAAAGAAAAGTACCTCTTCTACAGGTAGGTTTCCTACTTTAACACCTGTAAGGTAACGTTCATTAAAGCCCCAAACGCCCATTTGGGTGAATAACATGTCCCACAGCACGAAGGCTAGTCCTGTAAGAAAAACCGCCGGAAAGAAGGCGCCCCAGGTCTTATGAAACTTCAGTTTAGGATGAAAGGAAAACAGGAACGGAACAATTATCGTAAAAAAGTTAACCAGCAGATAAGTGTATTGCATCAGGCAGTTTTTCTTTGTTCCCTAAAATATTTCATTGGCACCCACAGCATTCCGAAGCATTCCCCATCCTCTTTACCTATGTGTTTATGATGCATTTTATGGGCCCGGCGAATGGCTTTAAAATAGGGATTGTCTGCCTTGCGCAACACTTTAAATCGCTGATGAATAAAGATGTCATGAACAAAAAAGTACGCCATCCCGTAAAGTGTAATTCCCAGGCCTATCCAAAAAAGGAAATTATAACCGGCTTCCATACCCAGGTAAAGGCATACAATGCCGGGAACCGCAAAAATGAGGAAAAAGAAATCGTTGTGTTCAAAAAAACCTTTTGACTCTTTTTTGTGGTGGTCTTTGTGTAAAGTCCATAGCAGCCCGTGCATGATATATTTATGGGTAAACCACGCAACACCTTCCATAGCAAGAAAAGAGGCAAGGACTATAAGAAAATTTATTGCAATTGTTTCCATCATATTTTTTTTAGTAGTTCCAATTTACTGAATTTCAACCGGCTAATCCAATTTTTCTTTTTCTGAAGTTGTAAGACCTTTTGAAGTTTTGAGGTACTTCAGGATCATGTTTTGAAGTACAGGATCTTTAATATTTCCCACCCCATTGAGCAACAAGCGCTTGTCTTCATCAAGGTTATCTCTATACCCCAAAAAACCCGGGGCTTCGGCCTGTACGGCAAACCTCAGAAAGCGCAGTTCAAGATTATTTTTATCGGCTGAAATTGCGGTGCCCAGAATGTCTTTCCCTTTATTAAAGTGCGACATCTTTTTAAATGGATTTCCTACATGCTTGGCCATCATCATATGTCCCGCTGCTTTATACCCCATCATCACAGGATGTGTAAAAGTATTTGCTTCTGAAATTTTCAAAAGACGCGCAGCTGCCTCCTCATTTTCTACAGCACGGTCATACAACATTCTTGCTTCTGAAAGATTCATATCCTGAGCGAACATTCCGCCAGTCATCAGCAAAAAAATCATGATAATATTTTTCAAACCATTCTCATTTTGCATTCCAATAAACTATTGATCATCAAGCCCACTTTCCTGCCATTATTTATTCTAATCCTGCCTGATAGTACACGCTTTGCCGGTAATCTCTTGATCTTCTTAAATAAAGACTGATAATACACATATGCCAGGTAAACGCCACCTTTTGATGAAGCAGGAAGCATCTTTATTCCCTGCAGGGCAATGCTAAAATCTTCTTCAATCTCCTGTTCGATTTGCTTTTTAGCCTCCCCCGAAAAGTTTTCCATATCAACCCCGGGAAAATAAGTTCTTCCCAAAACATGGTAGTCATCTTTCAGGTCTCTGAGAAAGTTTACTTTTTGAAAGGCAGCACCAAGTTTCATTGCATAGGGCTTAAGCTCTGCAAACATTTTTTTATCTCCGCCGGTAAAAACGTGCAGGCACATAAGGCCTACCACTTCGGCAGAACCTAAAATGTACTGCTGATATTTTTCATCGGTATAATCCACTTTTTGAAGGTCCATTTCCATGCTCTGCAAAAATGTATCGATAAGCTGAGTATCTATGTCGTACTCATGTACCACTTCCTGAAAAGAATTCAGGATAGGATTTGCAGAGATCTTTAACTCGAGAGCTTCATAAGTATCTTCACGAAATTTTCTAAGCAGGTATTCCTGGTCATATCCTTCAAAACTGTCAACAATCTCATCGGCAACCCTTACAAATCCGTAGATAGAATAAATTGGATCACGCAGCCGGTCATGCAAAAAATAGATTCCCAGCGAAAAGCTGGTACTATAGGAGCGTGTAGTGAGGCGGCTCACCTGTACCGACAGATCATCAAACAGTGACTTCAAACTTCTTCTTTTTTAATTCCTTAATAACTTGTTCTGCCGCGATCTTACCCGAGATGAGCGATGGAGGCACTCCCGGCCCGGGAACGGTAAGTTGCCCGGTATAGAAAAGATTTCCGAGTTTCTTGTTCCTTATTTTTGGCTTGAGTATGGCCGTTTGTTGCAGCGTATTGGCCAGCCCGTAGGCATTACCTTTGTAGGAGTTGTAATCTTCAATAAAATTGGAGACACAATAGCTCTCTTTATGATCTATCTTTCCGGAAATTTTTCGTCCTATTTGTTTTTCCAGCCTCTTGATCATGATTTGAAAGAACTTTTCCCTGGTTGGCTCTTCATCCTTTAATCCCGGCGCCAAAGGCATAAGCAGGAAAAGGTTTTCGTGGCCTTCGGGAGCTACAGTATCATCGGTTCTTGAAGGGCAACAAACATAGAATAAAGGCTTTTTAGGCCAGTTTGGCTCTTTGTAGATTTCTACAGAATGATCAAAAAGATCTTCATCAAAAAAGAGGGTATGATGCTCCAGCTCAGGAATTCTTTCGGAAACTCCCAGGTAATAAATAAGACAGGACGGCGCAAAGGTTTTATTCTCCCAGTACTTTTCGCTGTAATTCTGATGTTCCTTCTGAAGTAATTTTTCCTCAACATGGTGATAATCGGCAGCTGCCACAACAGCATCAAACTCAATTTCTTCGCCGTGTACTTTTAGGCTTTTCACGCTTTTATCAGTTGCTATGATCTGCTCTACGGGCGCATCAAGATAAATTTGCACTCCCTGGGCTTTAGCAACTTTAACCATGGCCGCAATCACGCTTCCAAACCCGCCCTGCGGATACCAGGTTCCCAGCTTGAGTCCGGCATAATTCATAAGGCTGTAAAGGGCCGGCGTATCCTGAGGCATGGCGCCCAGAAATAACACAGGAAATTCCATAAGGGCTATCAGCTTGGGATCTTTGAAATATTTGCGCACGTGCTTGCTAAAGGAAGAAAAAACCTGCAGTCGCATAGCACCTTTTATAAGATCAAGGTCTACAAACTCGGTTAGGGAAATACCCGGCATATACACCAGTCTCTCCATACCCTGCTCATATTTATACTGGGCCTCTTCCATGAATTTATCGAGTTTGGCGGCACTTCCTACTTCAATACTCTCGAAAAGCTCCCGTAACTGATCGTAATTTTCGGGTATGCTCAATTTTTCATTCTGCGGAAATACAACCTCAAAAGAAGGGTCCAAAAGGTCGAGCTTATAGAGTTCCTGCACTTTGTACCCAAAGTCGCCGAAGAATTTTTCAAATACATCGGGCATCCAGTACCAGCTTGGCCCCATGTCAAAAGTATAACCTCCTGAAGTTTGTAATTGCCTGGCTCTACCACCAGCGGTGCTGTTCTTTTCAAACAGGTGCACCTCGTGGCCGGCTGCGCCCAAATATGCAGCTGCACTCAACCCCGAAAAACCTGCTCCTATTACTGCTATTTTTGACATATTTTTAGGCTACTTTAGTTCGTTTTAGTTCACGTTGAAGGTCTTCTACTTGAGAGATCTTTACCAGATTCTCATTTGTTGAAACTCCTTCGGAACTTGTTTCCCTCCCTGCAACAAACACTTTTCGGTTCCCTGCAATCTTCCGAAGCTCATTCAGGTAAGATTCTATATTCTCGGGCAAATCACAACGTACCATGAAGATCAACAGGTTCTCAATATGAAGGTCTTTGATACAATTATCGACAGAAGCAAGAGGCACATTTGCCCCTAGATAAATTACATTTCTCCCACTGCTCCTCAACAAAAAATTCGAAAACAGAAGTCCTAATTCGTGATATTCATCTTCGGGTAAAAACAACAACCAGTTTTCTCCCGTTTCCGAAGTGGGCGGCATAGAGTCTATAGCCGTAAACATCTTTTGCCTCAAAAGATTAGAGATAAAATGCTCCTGGGAAGGAGGAATATTATCTACAGACCACATGAGTCCAATTCGATCTAACAACGGAAGTATTATTTCAATATACATTTTTTCAAGGCCAAATTTCAACAGGCAATGAGAAAATACTTTCTCAAAATTGGCTTCGTCATAGCTCATCCCTGCAGCAATAAGCTGATTGATAAAATACTGGTAATCACTCTCTACACCAGCTTCCTTTTCATATTCCAGTCTCATTTTATGAAGCTCTTCATCGCTAAGGCTACATAATTTGGATATCTTTTTACCCGTAGGCAGTAATCCAACAATATTGAGCAGTCGTCGCAATTGCGCTCCGTCATAATAGCGCGTATTACCCTGAGACCGGTGCGGATTAAGCGCATTATATCGCTTTTCCCAAATGCGAATGGTATGAGCTTTTATTCCTGAAAACTGGGAAAGCTGACTTATGGAAAACTGATCCATTGTTTAAATATTTAAATCCAAAATTAAACATAAAATGCTTTGATATATGTTAATTCTGGATTAATATTACCAAAAAATATTTATACACCCGGCAGCAACAAAAGCTTGCATCGATCTAAATATATGAAAATAAGAGACTTGAAAGGATCAGAGTAATTAAAAGAAATTTTGTAAAGGAATAATTATCTTTGAGAAATATGAAACATACCAATAAAAGCCTGTTACTAAAAGGGCTTAATTTTCTCGCCGGAGCGTTACCCCTTTCCTTTATAGGTCCAGTGGTGCTTTTTAGTTCGTTTAAAAATACCGAAAGCCCCTGGTTCATTCCTGTTCTTATTTTCGCATTGATCGCTATGGCAGCGGCTATTTTCCTCATGTTTAAAGGAATAAGTACTGTTATGAAATCGCTGTTCGATTAGGTGTCAAAAATGACAATTTTAAAACTCCTTATTTTTGAAAAAATTAATTTTCTTCTCTTTTTTCCTCTCCTGCATGTCGTTATGGGCGCAGGAAACCCTTGTTATTAATGGAGTTATAAAAGACGTCCAGAACAACGAGACCCTTGCGGGAGTCAATATTCTTTTCCCTCAACTACAAACAGGAACCGTGACCAATGACTATGGATTTTACTCCATAAAAATTCCTGAAGGCACTCACAGGATGGAAGTTTCTTATCTCGGTTATCAGTCTGTCTCTCAGATGGTGGACGTAAATAAGGATATGAACCTGAACTTTCAGCTAAACACAGCTGCCCAGGATCTCGAGGAAGTAGTGATCACCGATGACAGTGAGCGGCTCAATATAAGAAAGCCCGAAATGAGCGTAAATAAGCTGGAAATCGCCACTATTCAGAAACAACCTGTAGTTTTTGGGGAGGTAGATATCGTTAAATCCCTGCTTTTACTTCCCGGAGTTTCAAATGCCGGTGAGGGTTCTTCAGGTTTCAACGTACGCGGCGGTGCAGCCGATCAAAATCTTATTTTACTCGATGAAGCCACTATCTATAACTCCAGTCACCTGTTTGGATTATTTTCGGTATTTAATCCCGATGCCATAAAGAACCTGAAGCTGTATAAAGGAGGTATACCCGCCAATTACGGCGGAAGAGTATCTTCTGTCCTCGATATTTATCAAAAAGATGGAAATAGTCGGGAATTTGAGGCTAATGGCGGAATTGGACTGATTTCCAGTCGATTGCTTGCGCAAGGACCAATTGAGAAGGAAAAAAGTTCTTTTTTAATTGGAGGCCGAAGTTCATACGCTCACCTATTTTTAAAACTAACTGATAATGAAAATTCTGCGTATTTCTATGATCTCAATACCAAGCTGACTTTCAGGCTCGATCAAAAAAACACTATTTTATTCTCGGGTTACTTTGGGAGGGATGTGTTTAATTTAAGTGACAGTTTTAAAAACATTTATGGGAATTCAGTTTTCAACCTTAGATGGAATCGCGTTTTAAAAGATAATATCTTCAGCAATCTTTCACTCATATACAGCGATTATTACTACGGTCTCACCTTAGATTTTGTGGGATTCAACTGGAACAGCGGGATCAAAAACATCAATTTCAAATATGATCTCGACCATTATCTAAACAGGAACCTGAGCCTGGACTACGGCATTCATTCTACCTGGTATGAGTTCAATCCGGGAGAAATAGAGCCCAATTCGGCTTCTTCAGGAATTATTCCGAGAGAACTTATCAAGAAATACGCTTTAGAATCGGCTGTATATTTATCGGTTGAACATACAATTTCCGAAAAACTTTCCGCAGAATATGGCATTAGGTACAGCAACTTTTTGAGAATGGGACAGGAGGAGCTCAACCTTTATGATGAAAGTCCGGTAAGATACAACGAACGGTTTGGGATATATCAGGAAGCCGATCCTGTAGGCGTAAAAACTTCAGAAAAAAGTGAGGTGGAGCGTTCTTTTGGAAATTTTGAACCCAGGCTTGCCCTGGCCTACTCTTTTGCTGAAGATCAAAGCGTCAAACTCAGTTATAACAGGATGACCCAGTACGTGCACCTTATAACCAACACCAGTTCTCCTACACCGCTGGATGTATGGACGCCAAGTGGTAAATATATCGAACCCCAATCTCTGGACCAGGTAGCAGCAGGGTATTACAGAAATTTTTCAAATGATGAATATTCGCTTGAAATTGAAGGTTATTTTAAAACCCTGCGAGACCGGCTTGATTATATAGACGGTGCAAATCTTATTGCAAATGATGCTATTGAACAGGTAATTTTACCGGGAGAAGCCCGGGCTTATGGCGCAGAGTTACTGCTGAAAAAAAATAAAGGGAAATTCACCGGATGGCTTGCCTATACCTTATCAAAATCTGAACAACGCACCCCCGGAAGAACACCTACAGAACCCGGAATCAATAATTCGGAGTGGTACGCCACCGCTTACGATAAGACGCATGATGTTTCCTTGACTGCTACTTATGAGGTGAGTCAAAAATGGGATTTTAGCGCCAACTTTATTTACCAAACAGGTCTTCCCACAACTTACCCTACCGGGCAGTATGTTTTCGAAAACATGACGATCCCTGTCTATGCGGGCCGAAATAGTAACAGACTTCCTGATTATCACAGGCTCGACATATCAGCTACCTATACGCCTAAAAAGAGATTTGAAAAAGGTTATAGTTCTTCCTGGAATTTTGGGCTCTACAACGTCTACGCCCGTAAAAATGCGGTTTCGATTAACTTTAGGGAGAACGATGACACCTCGGTCAATGAAGCTGTAAAACTTTCGCTTTTCGGCATAGTGCCCTCTGTCACCTACAACTTTAAATTTTGACGATGAAAAAAATTGGTTTTTTACTGCTGCTTATGATGTTTATCTCATGTGAAGAGGTGATAGATGTTGATTTGGAAGAAACTGAACCACGGCTCGTCATAGAAGCTTCTCTGGTGTGGAATAATGAAGAGGAAACGAATTTACAGAGCATTAAACTTACTACAACAGCCCCTTATTTTGATGACGAAGTACCACCGGCAACCGGGGCAAGCGTAAAGATCACTTCCGAGACAGGCGAGGAATACATTTTTGAAGAGGTAACCGAAGGCATTTATCAGAATGACAAAATAATACCTGTAGAGAATAGCACCTATCAGCTCGAGGTGATCTATGAAGATGAAGTGTATATTGCCACAGAAGAGTATTACACCACTCCCAATCTGCTTTTCGTTGAACAGGAACTGGGTGGGTTTTCAGGAGATGAATATGAGTTTAAAGTATTTTATGAAGACCCTGTAGATGCAGAAAATTTCTATTTCTTTCGTTACCTGAATGAGCAGTATTCACTTCAAATCTATAATGATGAATTCACAAATGGCAACCAGACTTTTGCATTTTTCACCGACGAAGATGCAGAAGAAGGCGATCTAGTGCTGTTCGAAATACAGGGGATCTCCGGCGGATTTTACGATTATATGTTCATACTGCGTTCTCAAGCTGGCACTTCTAACGGGGGACCTTTTCAAACCCAGCCCAGCATTGTGAGAGGAAATATTGTAAATCGGACCAACCCTGAAAATTTTCCCTTCGGATATTTCAGGCTTTCTGAAGTTGACGTTCTCACTTATGAAGTGAAATAGCACTACAACCCTCCAGGGCTTTCCCTTACATTACCTGAAGTAATTTTGAGGAAAGAAGACCCTCCCAGTCCTTCGCACTTCCCCGCCATGAAAGGGAGGGGATGCTGAAAATCGTTTTCTACAGAAGCTTCTCGCTTAAATGTTCCCCTCCTCAGCTGAGGAGGGATGGATTCGCCGGGAGGCGGAGACGGGGTGGTGCATAGGGACTGGGATGCTTGTTGGGTAAACGGCACGGATTGCAAATCCGCGCCAGCGACATTCCTGAAACGAGACCC
>NZ_JBOJLM010000015.1:0-79824 GCF_050750585.1 Salinimicrobium sp. WS361 | reverse complement strand
GTCGAGTAGGTAAAGGGGAATCTCACCCCTAAACCTCTCACAGAACCGTACGTGATGCTCTCACATCATACGGCTCTTCTTAACAAGTCTAAGGCTTAAAGCCATACTGCCAATGCACAAATAGGTTGGGATAATGCTTTGCAGTTTCCTGTAACCATTTGTAGGCAAAGAACCAGTGTTTTCGCCTGAACCTCCGATATTTGTTACGTACCCATTTTGCCAGTCGTTTGTTCAGAAAACGGAACACATAATGTAATTCACTCATCCGTACCTTGCCATAGTAATGGATCCATCCCCGAACCTGGTCTGCTATAATGGCTGCCAAATCGGGCAGCCGCAGGTGAACCATTCGGTGGAGTTTCGTCTTAAACAGGGTTTGATTGATACGTTTCTGACTTTTGCGACTAATAGAGGGGGTAAAGCCCAAATGAAAGTTCCCAAAGTAACCCTTGACCATTCTTGGTTTGAATGTGAAGCCTAAGAAATCAAAGGTCACATACTGCACCTTAAATGGCGGGTGCTTCTTTTGGTTGCGTTTACAATAAACGATATTGCTCTTGCCGTCTTTGATCTGCAATTTGCATTGCTTAAATCGGGCTTTGACCGCTTCCAGTGTCCGCAGGGCCTGTTTGATATTCTGGCAGTGGATGATGATATCATCGGCATACCTTTCAAACTTTACTTCCGGGTGGTACTTCTCGATCCACTTATCAAAAACAACGTGCAGGAAGATGTTTGCCAGTAACGGACTTATTACGCCTCCTTGCGGTGTGCCTTTAATGCGTTTCTCAATAGTACCGTCTTTCTTTTGGACTGGGGCTTCTAACCAACGTTTCACGTACAGATGAATGTGCTTCTTGTCTGTAAAATGACTTAAAGCTTTCATCATTAGCTCATGGTCTATCTCGTCAAAGAAGCTTTTGATGTCCAAATCTATCGCCCAGTCCAGTTCCATGCAGTTTTCCCTGCATTGCCTGATAGCCTGGTGCGCTGATTTATTTGGTCGGTAGCCAAACGAACTTGCACTAAAATGCTTATTCGCTATGGCTTCAAGTTCTTCCCTGATGACCATTTGTGCTGTACGATCTGTTACTGTTGGTATGCCCAACTTTCTTACCCTACCATCGGCTTTGGGTATTTCTACTTCGCGTACAGGCATAGGAAAGTAACTGCCACTTGCCAAACGGTTCCATACCGGATACAGATACTTCCTCGTTTGTGAAGACACCGCTTCTATGGACAGATTGTCCACTCCGGCTGCCCCTCCATTACTTTTCACCTTCCTGAAGGCTTCCCATACCTGTCGCTTTTCTATCGGTTGCGACTTTTGTTTCTCCTCGAAAATCATCCTAAGTTTTACTTAGTTGTAATACAATTAAAAACCGTTAAGTCTGCCCCTTCGCTCCTCTCCCCTTTCAGGGAAAATTTTCACTACTACGGGCAAATCCGCCACCAATCTGTAGTATCGTTACTTTCTGCCTTGCCCTTCGGGGTTATGACATTTTCACACTACAAATTAGCTTCTCCTGTTCCGTAATTGAGCCGTAAGTAAAGCTCCTGCCCTCTTTATGCCGGTAGCCGCCTGACCAATAAACAGGTTACATCCGTCAGACCTTATCCCCTTGGACCGCCCATCCTCCGGTTTCGGCTACACTAAAGTTGTTTACGACACTTCTACAAGGGTTCACTCGCATCTCGTTCAGCTTCTTTACTCCTACCATAGCTTTCTACTCACAATACAATTGCGGTAGTGCCTTTGACCTTATCGCTCAAGACCATCCGCTTTAGCGGAAAGCCCCATAAGGCGGTTTGACTGATGTGCCTGACACCCCAGCCGAGAGACCAACCATTATTCTTTTGATTTCGTGAGCCCTCCACGTCATATCGTGGCTCGTATCAATCAAACCAACAAAGCTCTCATCTCAATTACAGTTATGCTGTTCATTATTCAAAGAACGAATTCTTATATTGTATCCCTGAACAGCAGCAGGACACACAACTTTGCACAACACTATAAAAAATTGCTTGTTTTTGGTTTTGAAAAAGGGTAATTTTCATTTTTAAAAAAGTAAGGGTCACGCCGACAAGTCCGCGCATTTTCACACGCAACTTATTATATACAAGACCGTTGTAACACACTAAAAACGGGAAAGCCTGTCCATTTTTGCCATTTTTGAGAGGTAAGGTTTCTGATAATGCCAATCGCAGTTTTCGATTCGAAAAGTCAGTTCCTAAAAGCCATTTTTGGGACCTTTATTGGCAACGGTTCGAGTCGCTCACGACGGCGGAACTTACTCAGACGCGGAGGCAACGGATCGGGTCAAGCTGGATGTTTAGGTGAAAATGAAAAATAACTCATAGCGGGAATGGTAACAGCGGACAATCAGGCGTTGCAAGCGAGCACTGTTTTTATACGAGACGTTGCAAACAATGGCTCCTGACTCCACTCAAAACAGATGAAAAAATAGAAATTCTCTCACCTTCTGGAGATCAAAAACGGACAATTACTCAAGCGATTAAAAATTAAAAGTGACGGCGGATTTCCACTCAAAGGCAAGAATAATATTTTAACTTTCAAGTTTATACTCAAAAAGAATGATTTAGGGACCGATAAAAATATACGGACTCCACTCAGTCCCAAAATTAATTTTATCCCTGTTGCGGATTAAAAAAACCTAATCAAGAAAAAGGCTAAGTACGAGCTCACTCAATTCTGTCGCCACTGATTTGCAACAATAAATAACACAAATTGCGGAATACCTGTCAAAAATGGCATTTTTGAGTACCTTTAAAATAAAGTCACTAACGGACAAATTCGAATTCCCAAGCCGCAACTTGCGTTATCCGAGAAGTTACCTACATTAAACCTGACTTCCTTTCAATTGAAATAAAATGATCTTACTTTTGATAATATCAAATGATAGTATCAAAGATGAAACCTCCCTACGAAGTTAGGAGCTATTAATGCGACTTATTTAAATAAACCCTCTCCTAAATTAAAAAAGGAAAATAAGATTAAAACAATTCATTCTTCATTGAAAATTGAGGGAAATACGCTGACTGAAGAACAAATTACTGCACTCATAGAAAACAAAAGAATCATAGGTCCAAAGAAAGATGTAAAAGAGGTTTTAAACGCCATTGAGATTTACGAACATTTAGAAAGATATGATCCTTTTAATGAAAAATCATTTTTGAGAGCTCATAAAGCTCTAATGCAAAACCTGATAAGTGATGCAGGAAAATATAGAAAACAAGGTGTAGGCATTATGAAAGGTTCCGCAGTGGAACATTATGCTCCTCCATATCACAATGTACCTTTCTTGATGAAAGATCTATTCGAATATCTACAGACTTCAGAAGAAATTGAACTGGTTAAAAGCTGTGTGTTTCATTATGAAATGGAATTTATTCATCCGTTTTTAGATGGAAATGGAAGAATGGGCAGACTGTGGCAGACATTAATTTTAATGCAGAAGTATCCTGTATTTGAATATCTACCTTTCGAGACATTAATTAGTAATGACCAGGACAAACATTATTCTGCATTATCTGTTAGTGACAAGGCAGGAAATTCAACAACATTCATTGAATATATGCTTGGGGTAATAAACAGATCATTAGAAGAATTACTCAATTTCACCAATAGAACACTTACTGAGAAAGACCGACTCGAATATTTTTTGTCCTTGAATAAACGAGAATTCACCAGGAAGGATTATATGGAGGTGTTTAAAGATATTTCTGGAGCAACAGCAAGCAGAGATCTCAAGAAAGGTGTAGAACAAAACTTATTTGAGAAAATCGGAGATAAAAATAAAACTCGGTATAAGATATAACTGGCCACAACGGTAAACACAAATACGGCAGACCAGTCAAAAATGCCATTTTAAATACCTTTAAAAATAGCAATTAAAAGATCAATCCGTGTCCCCTACTCCGCACTTTTGATAGCCGGGACGTTACCTACAATCCGTAATTGAAATACCAAATTCAGTAATCTGGATACTTTCCTTAGTTTAATCATTCTCAATTTTGTAGTCATAAATAAAACAGGAAAATTATGAGCGCAAAAATTCGAAAAGTATGGTTTATATCAGGAACTTCAAAAGGTATGGGACTTCATTTAACAAAACTCCTTTTAGCATTGGGACATAAAGTGATAGCTACTAGTAGAAATATGGATGCTCTGATAAGTGAAATTACTGAAAACCGAAAAAACCTTTATCCTGTAAAACTGGATATTACTTCGGACACAAATGTTAAACAAACCATTGATGATATTGTAAAAAAAGTAGGCAACATTGATGTTGTGGTCAATAATGCTGGATATAGTCTTGTAGGTAGTATAGAAGAAATGACCGATGAAGAATTTAGAGCAACACTTGATGTCAACCTTTTTGGAACTGTCAATGTCTTAAGGAATGTGATGCCGTATTTGCGGAAACAAAATAGCGGACATATCATAAACATTTCATCAAATGCAGGTTATGTGGGATTTGAAAAAGCAACAAGTTATAACGCAGCTAAATTTGGAATCATTGGACTTTCTGAAGCGTTAGCTCAAGAAGTTAAAAACTTTGGAATAAAAGTAACCGTAGTCGCCCCAGGACAGTTTAGAACTGAATTTATGAATTCCATCCACTATGTGAAAAACAGAATAGCGGTTTATGGTGTGGATGAAGCAGAAAAAATGTGGAGTCAGTTTAGTGGTCAGCAACAAGGCGACCCCGAAAAACTAGCTGAAATTTTAATAAAAATTACTGAAATGAATCAGCCCCCGCTACACTTGCTTTTAGGTCCGGATACCTATGAATTGGTAACTAAAAAAAGAAAAGAAGAAGACGCAGAATTTGAACAATGGAAACACTTAACCTTATCAACAAATTTTGATTAGCACTAAAGAAGAACCAACGTTCCCTTTTTTTATAAATTTGATTTGCAGATGAAACCATACGCCATAGAATCTATTCGGGAATTACATCAACTTTTAGAGTTGCCTAAACCTAAACATCCGTTGGTTAGTGTTATAGATTTTTCTTCCATCAAATGTTATGATGACCAAAAATTAGAAGCCGTAACTTATGGTTTTTACTGCATTGCCATAAAAAATAATTTTAAAGGAAAAATGCGCTATGGCCAGCAACATTACGATTTTAACGAAGGCACAATGAGTTTTTTTGCGCCCAATCAAGTAGTCATTACTGAAATTCGGGATGATTGGGATTTAAACGGACTCTGGTTGGTCATTCACCCTGATTTTTTACAAGGTTTTCCATTAGTAAAAGATATTAAAAAATTTGGGTTTTTCTCCTATGCCGTCAATGAAGCATTGCACCTTTCTGAAGATGAAGAATTCACCATCAATCAGCTTTTGACAACACTTTCAAAAGAAAGTCAATTATCAACAGATTTATTTTCACAACAAATTATCATTAAACAAATCGAATTGCTACTCAACTATTGCAATAGGTTTTACCACCGCCAATTTCTAACCAGGGAGCAGGCCAATAGTAGCTTTTTAGCTAATTTTGAAAGATTACTTGAAGAATATTTCGATAACGATTTGACTGAAACCGAAGGGATTCTAAGCGTTTCTTATTTTTCTGAAAGATTACACTTATCCCAAAATTATTTAAGCGATATGTTACGAACTATAACTGGTCAAAGTGCGCAACAGCATATTCAACAGAAATTAATCGAGTGTGCTAAAGAATTACTTTCTAATTCGGAACTCAATGTTTCGCAAATTGCCTATCATTTAGGCTTTGAACATCCACAATCACTTCATAAGTTATTTAGAAACAAAACTCATTTATCACCATTAGAGTATAGAACTAATTTTAAAAAACAATAAACACTACCGCCAGCACCGTATAAAAATTTACTGCTAAGCACTTAACTTACTGGCTTTTTCACTATTTTAAGGTAATTAATAATCCAAAAATTTTGCACTTATTTATACGCAACTTTTAATATATGAGCACGTTGAATCACAACGTGCTGCTTTTTTTGTTTTCCAGCAATTCACTTTTGATTCGTTTCCTTCAGGCATTCAAAAATTCCTTCTGAAAATGCCATTTTTGACTGTCCTTTTTAGTCGACAATTTCAGTCTGGTTACTTCAGAAAAAGATAAATGGCAAATTGTGAAGGATCCTTCCGAAGTAATTAAAGCTACTGTACACATTGAGATTTGAAATTCAACTTCGGTTTTAACCAAACTTTCACGCTTTTTAAACCCTTCTCCTACTGCTCATTTCCTAATTTAGAGGGAAATATCAAAAAGTTATGGAGAGTACTCCCGGAATTCTTTATAAAGGCTACAATTACTTTCATGAACAATTTCAGAAACAGGAAACCGACCTGCTTAAGGTGAGATTATTCCTCAAAAAGGCCCTTGTGATGCGAGGTGAAGAAGCGGCAGAGATCTTTTATGACGACAGTCGTTTCTCGAGGGAGGGCGCCACTCCAAAACGTTTTAAAAAGACCTTGTTGGGCCAGGGCGGTGTGCAAGGCCTGGATGGAGACGAGCATGTGAATAGAAAAAGGATGTTTATGCAGGAAATGAACCGGGATTCTTTGGCAGCGCTGGAACAGGCTTTTGAACAACACCTGCAAAAAGCCATAATCTCCTGGGAAAAGCAACCCAAAATTACCTTTTTTGACGAGATAGAAAAAGTACTTTTTAGCGCAGCCTGCGATTGGGTGGGAGTTCCTGTTAAAAAAGACGAAGTAGAGCAGCGTAAAAATGACCTTTCAGAATTAATAGATGGTGCAGGCCGCATTGGGCTAAGTCACTACCAGGCCCGAAGAGCCCGAAAAAGCTCGGAGAAATGGATCATGAAGTTGGTAAGCCAGAAAAGGAAAAAAGAAAAAAATACTCCCGGTAGCTCAATTTTATCGCGCTTCTCATTTCATAAAAACCTACGGAATAAACTTCTCGACAAGAGGATTGTGGCTGTAGAGATCCTCAACCTGCTTCGACCCATTGTGGCCATTGCCCGCTATATTACCTTTTCGGCTGTTGCACTGCATGAAAATCCGCAGTATTGCGAGCGGCTTAGAAAAGATAAAGATAAACTGGACCTGTATTTTGTTCAGGAGGTGCGCAGGTTTTACCCTTTTTTTCCCTTTGTTCCTGCTAAGGTGAACAAAGAATTTGAATGGAAAGGTGTGAAATTCCCGAAAGGCCGGCGGGTCTTGCTGGACCTTTATGCCACACAGCACCACGAAAATATATGGAACAACCCAAATGCTTTTTATGCCGAAAGATTTTCAACCTGGGATGGCAGTGCCTTTAATTTTATTCCGCAGGGAGGAGGGGACCACGTTCACAACCACAGGTGTGCAGGCGAATGGATAACCATTAACATTACAAGAATTACCCTGAATTACCTGGTTGAGAAGATGACTTACCAAATCCCGAAACAAGACCTGGAAATAGAACTTTCAAGGATTCCCACCATTCCTAAAAGTCGGTTAAAAATGACAAATGTTCGACGTGCTCTAAACGGAATTCAGGTGCTGTAGGAAGTTTCTCTACTATAGAAATACCTGATATTTCAATTTTTAAAAGATCTCAGCAGCTCACCTATTTCCTTCAGAATTCATTACTTTTGAAGCAAAATTCTACTGGTGAAGTACGTTCAGGTTCTATATCTCTTTTCAATCTTTTTTTTCATGGGCTTCAGCAGTTATAGCCAGGAAGAAAAGAAGATTCGTTATGAAAGCGAACGTACTCTAAAAGATGAAGAGAACTATCCGGGTGCCTTTATTCTAAGCAAGGTAAACGAACAGGTACATTTTATTCACCAGGGTATTGAAGTGTGGGCCGACCAGGCCATTCATTACGCCGAAGAGAACTTCTTTAAGGCCTACGGGAATGTGCGTATGGAACAGGGTGATACCATCACCATGACCAGCCAATATGCCGAATACAATGGTGATACGCAGTTTGCCTTTGCCAGCGGAAATGTCTTTATGCGTAACCCACAAACCAGCCTACAAACCGATACACTTTTCTTTGACCGTACAAAACAGCAGGCCTACTACCGCAGTGGTGGAACTATACGTGATACTGCCAGTGTCCTTAAAAGCCGAATTGGTCGCTACTACCTGGAAGATGAAAAATACACCTTCGCTTCGGAAGTGGTGATCACTAATCCCGATTATGTTTTGCGGTCTACTCAGCTGGATTTTTATTCTGATAATGGTCACGCCTACTTCTATGGCCCCACAACAATAACGAGCGATCAATCTACAATATACGCCGAAAGGGGGTTCTACGACACCCGTGGCGATACCGGTTATTTTGTAAAAAATTCAAGAATTGACTATGAAAACCGGATTTTAGAGGGGGATAGCCTGTACTTTAACCGGAATACCAATTTTGCTTCGGCCACAAATAATATAAAGGTTACAGACACCATTAATGAAAGTGTTATACGAGGACATTACGCTGAAGTTTTTAGGGAAAAAGATTCAGTTTTTATCACCAAACGTGCGGTGGCAGTAAGTGTTCAGGAGCAGGACTCTCTCTATATTCATGCAGATACCTTAATGGTTACCGGTAAGCCCGAAGACAGGATCATCCGTGGTTTTTACGGCGTGCGCCTGTACAAGAGCAATATGAGCGGTAAGAGTGATTCTATTCACGTTCGGGAAAAAACCGGTTTGACGCAAATGCTGGGCAGTCCGGTGATGTGGTCAGAAAACAACCAGTTAACCGGAGACACCATTCACTTACTCAACAATGTTGTGACCGAAGAAATGGATTCCCTCAAAGTATATGACAATGCATTTATGATTCAGCGTGACAGTCTGGGCGGATTTAATCAGCTTAAGGGCTTGCAGATGTATGGGAAGTTTGAAGACAATGCTTTAGATCAGGTAGACCTGGTAAAAAATACCGAGACGCTATATTACATGAGAAATGACGCTGGAGATTTGATTGGCATCAATAAAACCCTATCGAGCTCTATTTCCGTTTTCTTTGAAGATGAAGAGATAAGCATGGTCGATTATCTCAATAATGTCGACGGAATTCTCTATCCTGAAAGCGAACTTCCTGAAGAAGAGCGCACCCTTAGGGGCTTTAACTGGCGTGGTGAAGAAAGGCTGAATTCTGTAGAAGATCTATTTATTGACGATCCAGATTATGAGCCGGTGAAGATACAGGGGATACCTATGCCTGAAGAAGAAGAGAACTTTTTTAACAATGAGTCCCGGGAAGGGCCGTTACTGAATAATAAGAGCCGTTTGCAGGAAAAAGATCTCCAGGAAAGAACTGTAGATACTGTTCCAAATGCCGGCAAAGCTGCTCAACCAGAACCACTCTTACGACAGGAAGAGCTGGACAGCCTCCCAGCCATGGACAGTATTCAGCCTACTCCGGGCCAGGAACCGCGCCCGGCACAACAGCAGGACACCATCTCCCCTGCCGTTGCCACTCAACCTAAAAGAGACTAAAGAATTGAAACAGGATTTTTTAAAATATCAGGCGCAAACCTCGCCTTACCCGTTGGCAATGGAAGTTTCCCATGCTTCGGGTTCGTACATCTATGATACAGCAGGCAAAAAGCATCTCGATTTTGTGGCAGGTGTTTCGGCCTGTACTTTAGGCCACTGCCATCCTCGTATTGTAAACGCTATTAAAGAACAGGCAGAAAAGTACCTGCACGTTATGGTGTACGGTGAATATGCACAGGGGCCCGCTATAGAATTGTGTAAGTTGCTCGCAGAACATCTCCCGGCACCGCTGGAAAAAACATACCTGACTAATTCGGGAACCGAGGCCATTGAAGGAGCCTTAAAACTTGCCCGTCGCTATACCGGTAGATCTGGAATTATTGCAGCAAAAAGCGCCTACCACGGGAATACGATGGGTTCTCTAAGTCTCATGACCTTTGAGGAGCGGCAAAAGCCTTTCCGCCCGTTGATCCCCGATATTTCCTGGATCGAGTTCAACCGTGAGGAAGACCTGGAAAAAATCGATGAAAATACAGCAGGAGTTATCCTGGAGAGCATTCAGGGTGGTGCAGGCTTTATTCAGCCTCAAAACGACTATCTAAAAAAGGTAAAATCCAGGTGTGAAAAAGTGGGTGCCCTCCTCATCCTCGATGAGATCCAACCGGGCTTCGGGCGCACCGGAGAACTGTTTGGATTTCAGAATTACAACACCGTACCCGATATTCTGGTGATGGGGAAAGGCATGGGTGGCGGACTGCCCATTGGAGCCTTCACCTCCTCTTCAGAAATAATGGATACGCTTAGTGCCAATCCAAAAATGGGGCATATCACTACTTTTGGTGGAAATCCTGTGATTGCGGCGGCAGCTCTGGCAACATTACAAGAACTGGTAGCAGGAGACCTGCTTGCACAAACTCTTCAAAAAGAGCAATTATTCAGAGAATTATTGGTGCACCCACTAATTTCTGAGGTACGGGGACGCGGATTAATGCTCGCTCCTATATTAACTTCCGAAGAAATTGTCAACGAACTCGTAATAAGATCTCAGGATAAAGGATTGATTTTGTTCTGGTTACTATTTGAAGGAAAAGCTATTAGAATTACGCCCCCGCTTACTATTTCAATGAGTGAAATAAAAGAAGGATGCGGCATAATTATTGACATACTAAATGATTTATTGCAGGACAATTAGGTGTTAATTACTTTGTTAACAACATAATTTGTTTTTAACCCGGTCGCTGTAGAACATTTATAACTTTAATACTGAAGAAATCAGTAAATCACTGCTTATGCTATTAAGCCATAACGAAGAAAACAATTTCTCCCTTACTCGTTTTGAATCGATGCTGAAGACGAATGATGTATTGTTCTTCGACTCAGATGAGTTTGAAAATATTATTCATTACTATTTAGAGAACGGAAAAATTACACTTGCCAAAAAAGCCGTAAGGCTTGGACTTTCACAACACCCTACTTCGGTAAACCTGAAGTTGCTTCGCGTGGAGATCCTGGTTTTTGAAGATAAACTTGATCAGGCCGAAGGAATTCTCAATGAGATCTATGACCTGGAATCCTCCAATGAGGAAATCTATATTCAAAAGGCGAACATACTCTCAAAGAAAGATCAACACCAGGAAGCTATTCAAATGCTTGAGGTTGCTCTAGAAATGAGCTATGACGAAGCCGATGTTTATTCCCTGCTGGGAATGGAATACCTGTTCCTGGAAGATTTTGAGAACGCAAAACTCAATTTCATGAAGTGTCTCGAAGCCGATAAAGAAGATTATTCGGCGCTCTACAACATCATGTATTGCTTTGATTTTCTCGAACAAAAACGGGAAGCCATTGAGTATTTAAACAAATTTCTCGATACAAACCCCTATTCAGAGGTAGCCTGGCACCAGCTGGGAAAACAGTACTTTGATCTCAAAGATTACAACAAAGCCCTTTCGGCTTTTGACTTTGCCATCATTAGTGACGATACTTTTATCGGAGCTTATCTTGAAAAAGGAAAGGTGCTGGAGAAACTGGGTAAATTCAATGAAGCTATTGAAAATTACAGCATTACCATGGATCTTGATGATCCTACCTCTTTTGCGTACCTGCGTATTGGGAAATGTTATGAAAAACTGGGGCTCGATGAGCTGGCGTTAAAGAATTACCGCCAAACCGTTCATGAAGATCCTTTGCTGGACAAAGGCTGGATAGCCATCACAGATTTCTTTTACAAAAAGGAGAATTTTCGCAAAGCTCTTTACTACATCAATAAAGCTATCAATATTGACAGCGAAAATGTGCTGTACTGGAAAAGGTATGCCCGCATTAACAATCAGTTGAACCTACTTGAGGAAGCTGAAAAAGGTTACCGCCGTACACTCGAATTGGGAAACTATGAACTTGAAACCTGGATTAAAAGGTGCGACGTACTTATTGATCTAGGAGAATTTGAAGCTGCCGTACAAAACCTGTTACAGGCCGTAGAATTCTATCCCGAAACGGCAGAGATTGAGTACCGACTTGCCGGACTTTATTTCATGCTGCACGAACCCGAAAAAGGAAATACGCATTTGAATAACGCTCTTAAGATGGATTCTGATTATTACATTATCATTGAGGAGCTTTTCCCTTCTATTTTCGCAAGAAAATCGGTTAAGGAGAAAATAAAGATGCACCTAAAATCTTGCAATTAATTCTTATAACTTTGCGCACTTCAAAACCAGACGATGCGACGAAGCTTTAAAGATTACCTTGTTCTCACTGCAAAAGGAATGGCCATGGGAGCAGCCGATGTTGTTCCCGGGGTCTCCGGTGGTACCATAGCATTTATTTCAGGGATTTATGAGGAGCTCATTTCCACCATTAGCGGGGTGAAAATCGGGCTGCTTTACACCTGGAAGAACCAGGGCTTTAAAGCAATGTGGAAAGAGTTTAACGGCAACTTTATCATTGCCCTTTTAGGCGGAATCCTGTTTAGCATCTTTACAGTGATGCGACTCACCAATTACTTGCTGGAGAACCACCCAATCCTAATCTGGTCTTTCTTTTTTGGGCTGGTACTGGCGAGCATATACTACGTGGCTAAACAAATTGAAAAATGGACGTTTAACGTATTCCTTTTTTTGGTAATAGGCGCAGGAGTAGCTTTTTATATCACCTCGCTGCCACCTTTAGCTGCAGCACCAAATGATCTTTACCTGTTCTTTGCAGGTGCTATTGCCATTTGCGCAATGATATTACCAGGAATTTCGGGAGCCTTTATCCTGGTGCTCCTGGGCGCCTACAAGACCGTGAGCGAAGCAGCACATGAGTTCGACTTAAAGATATTGGGCATAGTAGCTTTAGGCGCCGTGTTTGGATTACTTTCTTTTTCACGTCTCCTCAAATGGCTCTTCCGTAATTACAGCACCCTCACGCTGGCGACCTTAACAGGGTTTATTGCAGGCTCTCTCAACAAGATATGGCCGTGGAAGTTACAACTGGAAACCGCCCAGTACGGTGACAAGGTGATCACCCTAAGAGATGAATCTGTTATGCCCTGGAATTTTGGTTCAGAGCCTCACACCTTTCAGGCTTTTATGCTCATGCTTGCAGGGTTTGCTCTTATTCTTATCTTAGAGGGCCTCGCAGAAAAAAAGCCGGTGCAGGACAATGCAGCAAACCCGAACGTTTAGCGATAAAATATTCCTGGTAATCAAGGGCGTCCTTATGGGGGCTGCCAATAAAGTTCCCGGCGTATCGGGCGGGATGGTGGCTTTTGTTGCCGGTTTTTATGAGGAATTTATTTTTTCCCTTCGCCGCGTCAACCTCAATTCCCTGAAATTATTGATCAACGGAAGGTTTCGCAGCCTTTGGTATTACACCAACGGGCGCTTTCTTTCGCTGCTCATTTTAGGAATGGTAATTAGCTATTTCTCAATTTCCCTGCTGCTCGATTACCTTATAACACATTACGAGCTTTACGTTTGGTCTTCTTTCTTCGGAATGATCCTCGGCTCCATTTATTACATAAGTAAAGATTTTGAAGAGTGGAACCGCCGCAACATTGGCTTTATGCTTCTTGGTATCATTGCCGGCGTAAGCATCAGCTTTTTGGAACCTGCCGCGCAGAATGACAATCTCTGGTTTGTCTTTTTCTGCGGAATTGTAGGAGTTTCAGGGATGACACTTCCCGGGCTTTCAGGTTCTTTTATCCTTATTCTACTTGGCAATTACGTGCTGCTGCTGGTAGATTCTGTCAATGCGCTGTACCTCACTTTGTCCGATCTCTTCAGGTTTGACCTAGGTTTTCTTGAAGCACCCGAAAGATTGCGCCTGCTGCAGGTATTACTCGTATTTACGGCAGGATCTGTGGCCGGACTCGTTTCTTTATCTCACATCCTGGGATATTTACTGAAGCATTTCAAAAATGCCACTTTTGCAGTGATTATTGGTTTTATCACCGGCTCCCTGGGAGTAGTATGGCCATGGAAAGAAGCAGAATTCCGTAGAAATGCCGAAGGTGTATTTTTGCTGGATCAAAACGGGAATAAGATCGTAGACAATTATGACAGGTACCTGCCGCAATTAGATCATCCCAGTACCTGGATCGCGATTTTCTTTATCATTACAGGAACTGTTCTCGTATTGTGGCTGGCCCTGGCCGAACTAAAAAATAAAAAATCCCATGCTTAAATTCGGACTCGTAGGACGTAATATTTCTTACTCTTTCTCGCGGAAATTTTTTTCTGAAAAATTCAGCCGGGAAAACATAGATGCATCCTATGAAAATTTTGATCTGCAGGAAATAAAGGAATTTCCTGAAGTACTCGCCAAAAATCCTGAATTAAAAGGGCTTAATGTGACCATCCCTTATAAGGAAGCCATTTTCCCTTTTTTGGATAGTCTGGATGAAACAGCACAACAAATAGGTGCAGTAAACACCATTAAAGTGGAGCGAAACGGGAGTCTTACCGGCTATAACACCGATTACTTCGGATTTTTGGAAGCCTTAAAACCCTTCCTGAAGCCACACCACAAAAAAGCACTTATTTTGGGTACAGGTGGCGCCTCCAAGGCTGTTAATTATGCGCTGGATTCACTGGGTATCACCACCACCCTGGTTTCACGCTCACCTTCCAAAAATGCCATTTCTTACCAGCAACTTTCCGAAGAGAAACTTGAGGAGCACACCGTTATAATAAATACCACGCCCCTGGGCACTCATCCCAACATTGAAGAGTACCCGCCGCTCCCGGTAGATTTTCTCGGTTCAAAGCACCTGCTTTTTGACCTCATCTACAATCCGGCGCAAACGGCATTAATGAAACTGGCGGCAGCACGTGGAGCAACGGTTTTAAACGGGGAGAAAATGCTGGAACTTCAGGCGCTCAAAGCCTGGGAAATATGGAACCGGGACTAAAAGCCGAGCTTTAACTTTCCATTTAGAAATAGCCGCAAACCCTTGTTAGGTACGTAGGGAGTTATTATCTTTCAGACTTATTACTGAATATTGAACCCTAACATTGAAAGATATGTCTGAGAAAGAAAAACTGTCAAACCAGGAACAACAGGAAAATCAAAACAAAAACCTGAATTTCCAGGCTCAAACCGGAGCCGAAAAGACAGAACAAAATGCTGAAAATGCTTCCGAAGAGAAAGAGGAGCAAGATTCCATTGCAGATGCTATGGTAGACGAGTCGAAAGCGAGTGAAGATAGGAGGAATGCCGAACCCGGTTCTTCTACCGAATCGTTTTTGGAAAGTGATGATGAGGGGGGAGAGCAGCCGGTTTCTCAGAAAAAAGAAACAACCACGCCAACTCCCAATAAAGCTGCTGATACTGCACAACCTTCAGAAGAAAAGGAAAGCAAAGATATTGAAGATGCTATGGTTGATGAAGCCAAATCAACCGAGGATAAAAAAGGTCTTGAACCTGTTACCTCGCCCGAATCGGCTTTAGAAAGCGATCATGAAGATGAAGGGCCTTCGGCCAATGCAGAAGATAATAACGGGAAAACTTCCGAAGAAAAAACGGAACCCAAAAATCCCTTTTTTGACGCCTCAAGTCCGGAAACTTCCGAAGAAAATGACGAGACTAAAGAAGACGAACAGCAGCAAAAGGCACCTAAAGATGCTCAAAGCGAAGTGGATGACGCTGTTGCTGAAGACAGCGAAGACGAGGCCACTGCCGAGCGTCATGGGATAGAAAAGAAAGATTACCACGCCATGAGCAAGGAAGCCCTTGCCGATGAGCTGGAAAAACTTCTTAAAAACGAAAAAGTACAGGCAATTAAAGAGCACGTTGAAGAAATACGGGCTGAGTTTAATGCCAAACAAGACGAGGAAATTGAGGAGAAGAAAGAAGAATTTCTTGCTGATGGCGGAAATATTATTGACTTCCACTACTCTACTCCCTTAAAAAAGCGTTTTAATTCCCTGTATTTTGACTACAAGGAAAAAAGAAATAAGCATTACCAGCAACTTAAGCAGGACCTCAACAAGAACCTGGAAAAAAGGCTGGAGATCATTGAAGAATTAAAGGGTTTGATTGATGTTGAAGAGAATATCAACACCACCTACAAACATTTTAAAGATTTGCAGGACCGTTGGAAAACGGCAGGATCAATCCCTCGTGATAAGTACAACACGGTTTGGAATACCTATCACCACCACGTTGAGAATTTTTACGACTTTCTACACCTTAACCGCGAATTTAGAGATCTAGATTTCAAGCACAACCTTGAGCAGAAATTAAAGATCATTACCCGGGCAGAAGAGCTTACACAAGAGCCAGATACCAACCGTGCTTTTAGGGAGCTACAAATGCTGCACAAAATGTGGAAGGAAGATCTTGGCCCCGTAGAAAAAGAATACAGGGAAGATATCTGGCAAAAATTCAGCGATGCCACCAAGCAAATCCACGATAAGAGACAGGAGTTTTTCGCGCAGCTGGAAAAAGATTTTGAGAAAAACCTTGAGAAGAAGCAGCAAATCATTGATCAAATCAAAGACATTGCTTCGGAAAAATATACGTCGCACAAGCAATGGCAACAGAAGATTACTGAAGTTGAAGCCCTGCGGGAAGCATTCTTTAATGCAGGAAAGGTGCCACGACATGTGAATGACGAGACCTGGAAGAAGTTCAAAGAGGCTGTACGCAGTTTTAACCGTAATAAGAACTCTTTTTACAAGAACCAGAAAAAAGAGCAATACGACAACCTGGAGAAAAAGCAGGAACTGGTAAGGATAGCAGAGGAGCATAAAGAAAGTGAGGATTTTAAAGTCACCACGCCTCTTATGAAAAAGATCCAGACCGATTGGAAGAATATTGGCCATGTTCCCCGAAAAGACAGCGATAAGATCTGGAAAAAGTTTAAAGCTGCCTGTAATCACTACTTCGACAGGCTTCACGCTTCCAGAAATGAGGAGAACAAAGAAGAAAATGAAGCTTTTGATCAAAAGAAAGATTTGCTTGAAAAGCTAAAGAACATTGAGCTTACCGGCGATCGCAAAAAGGATCTTCCCACAATTAAAAACTTTATTGAGGAGTGGAAGAAACTGGGCCGCGTGCCTCACAGCAAACGGTACATTGAAGGAAAGTTCAACAAAGTCCTTGATCAGGCTTTTGATAAGCTGGATCTAGATAAGAAACAGAGCGAAATGCTCAAGTACGAGAACAAGGTCCAGGCCCTCGAAAATTCTGATGATTCAAGAAAGCTAAACAACGAGCATTACTTCCTTACAAAGAAGATCGAAGAAACAAAAGCCGAAATAAGGCAGTTGGAAAACAACCTGCAGTTCTTCTCTAACGTTGATGATAAGAATCCGCTGGTACAGGAAGTTCATAAGAACATCCAGAATCATAAGGAGCAGCTTAAAATCTGGAAAGAGAAACTTGAGAAAGTAAAGTCTCTTTACGACGAATAGCATCCTTTACTGGAAACAAAAAACACCCCTCAAAAATGTCATTTTTTGAGGGGTGTTTTTTGTTTGGAGTTCTTATGGTCAATACAAAATTGCTTCAGGTTCTCATTGTTTCTTTTCTTCAGATTAAAAAGAATCTGAAATAGATTCAAAATGGCCGCGGGAAACAAACTTCTATTCCGAGAGCTACTTAAAAAAAATTAAACTTTCCTTAGTGTATTTGAAAAGAGAAATATTACCCAATAATCGTATCTTTATGTAAGCGAAAACAAAATGCTATGGATAATTTATCAGCAAGAAAGTATCACTTCATAGAGGAGTTGATGACAGTTGAAGAGGAAAGCGTGATGGAGGCATTAGAGCGTGTACTAAAAAAAGAAAAAGAAGCACAGGAACGTATTTCTCCAGTTCAGAAGAAGGAACTGGAGAAACGTCTCCAAAGTTATTCAGAAAATCCTGAAGATCTATTGGATTGGAATGAGGTCAAAGAGGAATGGTAAAGGATGGCTTATAAAACTAAGATACATCCTATAGTTCGGCACGATCTAGAGGCGGCGAAAAAATGGTACAGTGAACGAAAAGAAGAGTTAGGTGAAGAATTTAAATGTGAAGTGAATAAGGAAATCGATTCTATCGGTAAATCCCCTCTTCAATACCCGCGGAAGTATAAAGAATTGCGACAGTCAATGATCAGGCGTTTTCCATACTCCATCTTTTTTTTAGTCGAAGAAGAAAAAAACCAGATAATAATTATTGGAGTTTTACACAGTAGCCGAAATCCTGAGATTATTCGGAGACGACAGAAATAGACGAAACGGAGGATTCAAAATCAGTCTCATTCTCTGGCAAAGTCTGACTTCCTGGCTCTCCAAGCCAAAAGCTGTTTAAATCCTCTTCGCTTCTTCCCAGTAGACATCCATTTCGGACAGTGTCATATCCTTAAGGCTTTTATCCTGTTCTTTTGCTTTGCCCTCGAGATACTGAAATCTCTTAATAAACTTCTTATTGGTTCGCTCCAGTGCATCTTCAGGATTAACCTTTAAGAATCGGGCGTAATTGATCATGCTGAACATCACGTCGCCAAACTCCTCTTCTATTTTCTGTTGATTTTCAGAATTAATCTCGTGCTGCAGTTCCTCCAGCTCTTCCTGTAACTTTTCGAACACCTGCTGCGGTTCCTCCCAATCGAAGCCTACACCCGCCACTTTATCCTGAATGCGACTGGCCTTCACAAGTGCCGGTAAAGACGCAGGAACACCTTCTAAAACGCTTTTTTTGCCCTCTTTTAACTTCAGCTGTTCCCAGTTTCGTTTAACATCTTCCTCATTATTCACTTTTGTATCGCTGTAGATATGAGGGTGCCGGCTTATTAATTTCTCAGAAATACTGTTGGCCACATCTGCAATATCAAAATCGTTAGTCTCGCTTCCTATTTTTGAATAGAATACGATGTGCAGTAAAAGATCACCCAGCTCCTTTTTTACCTCCTCCAAATCATTGTCGAGTATAGCATCTCCCAACTCGTATGTTTCTTCAATAGTAAGGTGCCGCAGGCTCTGCAAGGTTTGCTTTTTATCCCAGGGGCATTGTTCCCGCAGCTCGTCCATTATGGTGAGTAAGCGGTCAAAAGCTTTAAGCTGTTCTTGTCGTGAATTCATAACGCCATCTTTAAAAGAGGAAAGGTAAGTTTTACCCAAAGAAAAAACCAACTGAAATCAGTTGGTTTTGCATAAATTTATTGTTGCGGCTATTCTTCTTCGCCGGCTGTATCTTTTGGAGTCTTTTCGGTTTCTGAGCTTTCTTCGGAAGCATTTTCGTCTCCTTTAGAAAAGTCTGTGACCCCTTTGCTCACCAATAGGTTGTACCACTGAATGATCTTCTTAATATCGCTGATATAAACGCGATCTTCGTCATAATCGGGCAGCACTTCACTGAAGTATTCTTCCAGTTTGGCCTTAGATTCTTTATGACTTATAGCCTCTCCCCCGTTTTCTTTATCATAGATCTTCTGAAATACCTCACGTAGAGGAACTTCTTCGCTGTAGGTATATATGGCAATCTCACTGAGAAGGCTCACATTGTGGCGCATGTTCACAGAGATCTTTTTTCCGTCTAACATAGATTCGGCTACAAATCCGCCCCGGGTTTGAGCCTTAAGTTCATACAATCCCGGTTTTCCCGAAATTGATAACACTTTATCTAACTTCATATTTATTTAAATTTTGGATCGCAAATATCTTACCTCCTGCCTAGAAAACAAAAATAATTAACGGCCTTTTTTTAATTCAGGAAACTTCATGCGGTAATCTACCTGTATCTTCCCTTTAGAGATATTGGTCAATTTCCCTTTTATAAGCCTCTTTTTAAGACTACTTAGCTTATCTGTGAACAGGATTCCCTCGATATGATCGTATTCATGCTGAATCACACGAGCCGCAAGGCCTTTATAGCTTTCGGTGTGTTTATTAAAATCTTCATCAAAATACTCGATAGTTATCTCAGGTTTTCTAAAGACATCTTCCCTAACATCAGGAATGCTGAGACAACCTTCATTAAAAGCCCATTCATCTCCTTTTTCCTCAAGGATTTTTGCATTGATGAATACTTTTTTAAGGGAAGCCAGTTCTTTTCTCTCCTCTTCAGAAAGATCTTCATCTTCGGCAAACGGGGAAGTATCTATCATAAAAATACGAATAGGAAGCCCCACCTGCGGTGCAGCCAATCCTACGCCATAGGCGCCGTACATCGTCTCCCACATGTTCTCAATCAATTCTTTTAGTTTAGGATAATCGGCAGAAATATCTTTCGCTTTCTTTCTTAACACCGGATCTCCGTAAGCGGTTATTGGAATTATCATGTTATTGTCTAATGTATAATGTAACTCTATCATTTTTCTGTGCCTCAGGATCTCTCCTGCGACTTAACAGCTGTCTTTCTCGAAGCAAAAAAAATTGCAGTCAATTGCCTTGCCTCCTCTAAAACAGGCTCATATGTTCCTTCCGTTAGAATATTCTCCTCTACGAGAAATTCAATCCAAAAAATACACTCGTCAGCTTCTTCTATTACTATGCTTAATTTAGAAATAAAAGATCGTTTTGTTTTTCCAAATTGGCTGCACGATAATTTGCAGCCACAGAGGTTGATGCTCTTATCAATTGCTTCTGTACATGATCCTGCAGAACTCCTTTAGGAAAAGAAAGAGCCAGTTTAACACATTTATGTGCAAAATTATTAGAACGTTTTCTAAGGTCTCTTTCCATATCAACTCTAAATTAACCCTTATTCCTTACCCCTTAATCATTTATAAAGGTAGCTTTGCAAAATAATTGTCGCACTTATTTCGTCTACAAGGGCTTTGTTTTGCCTTTGCTTCTTTTTAAGTCCGCTGTCAATCATTGACTGAAAAGCCATTTTGGAGGTAAAACGTTCGTCTACTCTTTCGAGCTTCATTTCGGGAAAAATCTCTGTGAACTTCTTCAGGAACTGCTGGATATTGACTTCGCTTTGCGAGGCCGTACTGTCCATTTGTTTTGGTTCACCCAGCAAAACAAGCTCAACATTTTCTTCGGAAAAATATTTTTTCAGAAAAGTTAAAAGTTCAGCTGAGGGAACAGTGGTGAGTCCCGAGGCTATGATCTTTAGCTCATCAGAAACCGCAACTCCCGTGCGTTTAGTACCATAATCAAGTGCGAGTATCCTTCCCATAATTCAGCTGCAAAGATACGTCTTAATTCGAGAACCCAAAAACCAGGCAACACCCTCCCCACAGCTAAAGGCTTCGGCTTATTCAAGTTAAATGTATTACCTTCGCCCCGCTAAAAGAAGGCACAAAAAAACCTTTCAAAAATGGCATTTTTGACAGATATTTCTACCGGAATTTGATTCTGGATTGTGCAAATGATTTAAAACAGGAAAAATACTGAGCATGGAACATTTAAAAGACATCATAGAGAAAGCCTGGGACAACAGGGATCTTCTAAATACATCTGAAACTACCAACGCCATAAGAGAGGTGATTGAACTTTTGGACAGCGGGAAACTACGTGTTGCCGAACCCACAGCCGAAGGATGGCAGGTAAACGAATGGGTGAAGAAAGCTGTAGTGCTATATTTCCCTATTCAGAAGATGGAGACTTTAGAAGCAGGTATTTTTGAATATCACGATAAAATTCCACTTAAAAAAGGATATAAAGAAAAAGGGATACGCGTGGTGCCAAACGCAGTAGCCCGCCATGGAGCATATATTTCCAGCGGAGTGATCATGATGCCAAGCTACGTGAATATTGGAGCCTATGTTGACGAAGGTACTATGGTTGACACCTGGGCTACAGTAGGTAGCTGCGCACAAATTGGCAAAAATGTGCATTTGAGCGGTGGTGTTGGCATTGGAGGTGTTCTTGAACCATTACAGGCCGCACCGGTAATTATAGAAGACAATGCATTTTTGGGTTCCAGAAGTATCGTTGTTGAAGGTGTAAAGGTGGAAAAAGAAGCTGTTTTGGGTGCCAATGTTGTTCTAACCGCCTCTACAAAAATCATTGATGTAACCGGAGACGAGCCGGTAGAGATGAAAGGGATTGTTCCAGCACGTTCTGTGGTAATACCCGGAAGCTACACTAAAAAGTTCCCTGCAGGAGAATACCAGGTGCCATGCGCCTTGATCATTGGGAAAAGAAAAGAGAGCACCAACAAGAAAACTTCTCTTAACGATGCACTAAGGGAACACAATGTGGCTGTATAGCTCGCTTTTTCATTCTGGTGGAAAGAACATATTCGGTCTGTGTAAGTAAAAGAATTCTCTCCTGTGGAGGGATTAGTTAAATGAAGGTATTGATAATACAGCAAAAAATGATTGGGGATGTACTTACATCCTCAATCTTATTTGAAGCCCTTCACAAGAAGTTCCCAAAAGCAGAACTTCATTACCTCATTCAGCCTCATACTTTACCGGTTGTTAAGAACAATCCTTTTATTGACAAATTCATTATTTATAATTCGGGGCTTAATAAGAACCCCTTAAAGTTTCTGCAGTTTGTAAATCGCATCAGGCAAGAAGAATACACCCATGTAATCGATGTATATTCTAAGATAAGTACGGGAATAATTTCCTTATTATCGGGAGCCATCAGCAGGCTAAGTTATCATAAGAAATATACCAGTCCTTTTTACTCCCGAACCTTTCAGAATATAAAAAATCCGTCTACCTGTGCCGGGTTGGCTATAGAAAACAGAATGCAGTTTTTACAGGCGTTTCATACGGATTTTCCTATGCATGCCCCTCCAAAAATATACCTGGAAAAGCTTCAGAAAGAAAAAGCCGCTACTCATCTTGAACAGGGTGGAATTTGTCATAGTAAACCTCTTATTATGTGTGGGATTTTGGGAAGCTCCGGCAACAAGAGCTATCCTCCTGCTTATATGTCCAAACTTCTCGATACCGTGGCAAACCAGGTAAAGGATAGTCAGATTTTATTTAATTATTCTCCATCACAGGAAAAAGAAGCTTTCGCTATTTATAACCTATGCTCTGAAACCACCAGGTCCAGGATTTTTTTCAAGCTTTACGCCAGGGAACTGGCAGATTATATTTCAAATTGTGCCAACTGTGATATTTTCATAGGAAATGAAGGTGGAGCAGCTAATATTGCCAAAGCACTGGCAGTCCCTACTTTTTCTATACATTCCCCTTCTATAAAAAAGAATTACTGGGGAATTTACTGTGATGACAGAGATAAAGTTTCTGTTCATCTGGAAGACTATGAGCCCAATCTTTTTCAGAATAAAAAAGAAAAGGAAATTAGGGCAAAAAACCTGAAATACTATAAAGTGTTTAGACCCGAATTAATACAACCAAAGCTGGAATCCTTTCTTAAAAACCTCGACCTATGAATTATCGCTTCCTAATCTACATTAGCTATTCATACGCATTTCCAATTGGAGAGCCACTGGAGAAAGAAATTTTAGCACGTGGATATGAGGTAAAATGGTTTGCCGACCGGGAAGAGACCCGAGAAAAAATTAGCAGTGAAAAACAAGCACTTAATAACATTAAAGAGGTTATTGATTATCAACCTCACGTGGTTCTAAGTATCACTAATACCATTGCCGATTTTATTCCAGGGCTAAAAGTTCAGGTGTTTCATGGCTTTGAAACCAGCAAAAGAAACTTTAAAAAAGGACATTTTAGGATAAGAGGTTTTTTTGATCTTTACTGTACACATGGTCCCTCAACCACTCAAATATTTTTAGAACTTCAAAAAAAGCATATACACTTCGAGGTACGCGAGACAGGTTGGCCCAAACTGGATCCTCTTTTTCCTGTGCATGATGAACCCAGGGAAAAACCATGTATTCTGGTTGCCTCAACATTTACCGAACGCCTTAGCCTCGCCTATAATGATGATGTGGTCAAAGAAATTAGGCGACTTTCAAAAAGGGGAGAATGGGAGTTTAAGGTAGTACTGCATCCAAAATTGCCTGAAGAAATCGTTAATAAATTTCGGGAAATTCAGAATGAAAATCTCACCTATTATGAAACCACTAACCTAATTCCTCTTTTTAAGGAAGCAGATGTGTTGCTTGCAGATTCTACCTCGGTTATTACAGAGTTCTTACTGCAGGAAAAACCGGTGGTTACCTTTAGAAATTCTAAACCCGGACCACAGCTCATTAATGTTACTGAAGTAAGGGATGTGGAAGTTGCTCTTACCGAAGCTCTCGACCCACAAATACAGCTTCTGGAAAACATCAAGGAATTTAATCAGAGAGTGCATCCATATAAGGATGGAATGTCCAGCAAAAGACTAATTGATGCCTGCCTGGAATTTCTTCACGCAGACAAAACAGAACTTAAGCCGAAGCCCTGGAATCTTGTAAGGAAATTTAAAGAACGAAGAAAACTTAGTTATTTTACACTTAAAACATATCGGAGACCCCCAACCATTAAATAATACCAACTAATTACACTTTTTTTACTATTATTGTGATTTTCATGATTTTAGTATACCTATAACCCTGATCTATAAAGATTATCCATAATTTTGGTATTATTTATTTCTCAAAATTAACTTCCTGAAATAAAAATCTCTGATTAAACTCTTACTGAATGACAAAAGCTGTAGAAAATATTCAAGTTGATGCCGTTATCACCTGGGTGAATGGAAATGATAAAAATTGGCAGGAAAAGATTAATACCTATTCTGAATCTAAAATTAATTTCTCTTCTAAAAACCACCTTAAACGATATAATTCAATTGGAGAAATAGACATTGCAATTAAATCGATAATTAAATTTGCTCCTTTTATTAAGAATATTTTTGTAGTAGCCGATAATCAGTCGCCTGAATCTTTTACATCCCTAAAATCTTTGGCTCGAAAAAAAGGAGTAAACTTAGAACTGGTTGATCATAAAGTTATTTTTAGAGGATTTGAAGAATATTTACCCGTCTTCAATTCGTGCTCTATTGAAACTATGCTATTCAGAATACCTAACTTATCTGAACACTTTATTATTTTAAATGATGACACTTTCATAATGAAAGAAGCATCGCTAGATGATTTTTTTATTGATGGGGAACCCATTATTAGAGGCGAATGGCAACTATTTAATGAAAATAAAACATTAAGAAAATCCTACCGCAAAGTTTTGACTTTTTTAAATATTTCGAAAAAAAAGGATAAAATAAGTTTTAAGAAATTACAACAAAATAGCGCCAAATTGGCACTAATGGAGAAATATGTTAGACGTTTTCACACCCCTGTAAGTGTAAGAAAATCAACTTTAACAAATTTCTTTAAAGAAGACACCTTACTACGAAAGAATATTCAGCACAGATTCAAAAGTCAAGATCAATATCTTATCTCGTCCTTATCTGAGCATTTAGAAATTAAAAATAATACTTACTACTATCAAAAAGATTCACAACTAACATATTTTAGATCATACAAAAATCTATGGTTGACCAAGTTAAAGCTGAAGTGGTATAAAAAAGATCAGAGGAAACTTTTCGTCACCTTCCAAAGTTTGGATATGGCAAACGATAAAATATTAGATTATATACTGAATTGGATAGAAAAACAACTTAGTAAAAACTAAATGTTCCTGTTTTAAGGATGTAAAGCGAAAGCCAAAGAAACCTAAGGCAGCCAGTGTTATTCTTTTTTATATGCCTTTACTTTTAAAGAAGATATTTTTTACAGAATCTCTTTTGCTTAATCCCTTATGTAGAATTGTTAGTTAAATAGAACTTTTTTCTGAAGCATACAAAAGGTTAATACTCCTTTTGATCTATTTAATTCCTACCGACTTCTTTAACTGCTGTTTTAATTTCCTGTTCTTCCCACGGTTCTTAAAGAATGTGTCTACTAAAGACCACATTTTTTCAAAAACTTCGTTTTTCGGCCTATTGATTAATTTAGCATACTCATCCGCCATTACTTCCACCTGTTTTTTGTTTGGAGTAAGACGTTCAAAATTCTTCATTCGCTCATTGAAATTAAGGGATTTAAAATTCATCCTGTTAAGATCAACCAGATAAAATTTATAGTCGTCTTCGTTAATTTGAATAAGCGTATTTCCGGGGGAATGGTCAAGGAATTCTATCCCTTCTTCATGTAATTTAAAGGTGAATCTGGTAAAGGCACGTAAAATTTTTTCATGTCCCTTTTTGTCGAGGTCAATATCCCTAAAGGTTAAATCGTACTCCAGGTGTTCGCTAACATAGTAACTTTTTAAAAAAGAAAAAGAAGTAGTTTCTTCAGCATAAGCCACAGGAGCCGGGGTGTTAATTCCTCTTTTTAAAAGTTCACTGGCATATATAAAAGATCTTTCAGCTTTTGATTTTCTAAAAAACCTGTAAGCAATTTTATTTACAACATTAGGGATCTTAAAAGCTTTAATGTTAAGCTCTTTCTTCTTTATGACTACTGCTTTTAAAATATTTCTTTTTCCCGGACCGATTTTTCGACCTTCCTTTTCAAAATTATTTAAAGCATCAATAATCTCTTTTTTATAAGATGAATATGCTGCACTTACAACTACCTTCATATTTTTTCAACCTTTTTGCAAAGTTAGCTATTTGAGTTTGCATTAACTTTAAACTTCAGAATTTATAAGCTTCATCACCTCCATAGCATCCTTAGAAATACCTGTTTCAAGATTCTTCTCTGCCTGCCTTGAATAGATTTATTATAAATTCGCAATACCAGGCTTTAAAAAGACGAATACAGAAAAAATATATGAATATCCTTCATTTATCGGCAGTAAAAAATTGGGGCGGCGGTGAAAAACATATTGAAAACCTGTGCCTGGAGATGTCTGAACACCATCCGGAAGTATCCAATATTATACTGTGCAGAAAAGGAAGCCTTTTTGAGCGAAGCCTTAAAAATCTAGAATTAAGGCATTATACTGCTCCCGTTTTTACGAGTTTCGACTTCAGGTATGTCAAAAAAATCATTCAGGTCTCAAAAAGGGAAAAAATTGACCTCATCCATATTCACGATCCCAATGCACTATCGCTTGCCGTATTAGCCGATCATTTTTTTGACCTGCCTCCCTTTATTTTCAGTAAAAAGACCAGTTTCCCCATCAGGGCACGCCGCCAAACCCTTTTTAAATACAATTACCCCAAAATTAAACGTATTTTATGTGTTTCAGAAGAAACAAAACGCGTGAGCTTGGAAACTCTGAGTGATCCTGACAGGTTTGAAGTAATTTATCACGGCACAAGCCTGAAAAATAAAGATCAAAAATGCCCTTTTTGGATACGTAGCGAATATAAGCTTCCGGAGCATTCAAAAATTATTGGCAACATTGGGAATCATATTGATGCAAAGAACCTTGAAACTTTTGTTCGCACCGCAGATTTTCTCATAAACAAGAAGAACCTGAAAGATCTCTACTTTTTTCAGATGGGTAACTTCAGCGAGCTAACCCCTGCTCTTAAAGACCTTGTGCAGGAATACAATCTCGAAAATCATCTGTTTTTTTCAGGTTATATTCCGGATGCTTCAGCTTTTATTCCACAGTTTGACATGCTGCTCCACACTTCCAAAAGCGAAGGAATCCCCCAGGTGATCTACGAATCTTTTTATTACAAAGTTCCTGTAGTAAGCACTAATGTAGGCGGAATCCCCGAAGTTATTGAAGATAAAATCAACGGCCTGTTGAGCGATCCTTATGACTTTAAAGGGCTGGGCGAAAACCTGCTGTTTTTACTTGAAAATCCGCAGGTAATCCCGAACTTTGCAAAAATATCCAGGAAGAAACTATTTGAATCCTTTACCAGTCAGATTATGGCCGGGAAGACCCTGGAAGCATATAAAAACGCACTAAATGGGAGATTACACTGAAGAACTTAACAATGCTTTTAACGTCCTTAAAAGAGGCGGAATAATTCTATATCCTACCGATACGGTGTGGGGAATTGGCTGTGACGCCACCAATCCTGAGGCTATAGACAAGATTTTTGCCCTTAAAAGAAGAAGTGAGGAAAAGGCATTGATCTGTTTGGTTTCTGATTTTAAAATGCTCAACCAGTTTATTGAAGAAGTGCCCGAAGTGGCTTACGATATTCTGAAATATGCTGCCAAACCCACCACCATAATTTACGACAAACCTATAAGAGTGGCCGAAAACCTGATAGGAGAAGACAATACGCTGGGTATACGGGTAACCAAAGACAAATTTTGCGAGCAGCTTTTAAGAAAACTGAAGCGCCCCCTGGTATCTACTTCTGCAAACATAAGCGGCCAACCCACTCCAAATTCCTTTAGCGAAATAAGCAAGGAGATCATAGATGGTGTAGACTACGTGGTGAATTTACAGCAGGCTATTAAAACCCCTAAACCTTCGGCTATAATCAAGCTAAGTAATGACGGGAAAGTAAAGGTGATTAGAAAGTAATAAAAACCAAAGGAGCCACGAATACACGAATATTTCCTGGCTCTTACTCAAGTAGTACGAATCTTTAAATTTATGACCGATATTATATACAAACATGAGAGTTACGCCATTGTAGGCGCCCTTTTTGAGGTATATAATAATTTAGGTAGCGGGTTTTCAGAAATAGTATATAAGGATGCGCTGGAATATGAACTTAAAAACAGAAAAATTCCATTCACTCGCGAAAAACAATATTCTGTATCTTATAAAGACATTGTTCTGTCACATAAATTTTATGCTGATTTTGTAATACAGGATAAAATAATTCTGGAAATAAAGGCAGTAGAGGATATCAATGATAAATTTATTTCTCAATGCATAAATTACCTAAAAGTGTCTAATTGCCGATTAGCAATATTGGCTAATTTTCATAAAGATCTGCTGGATCATCGACGAATTGTTTTATAAAGATTATTCGTGAATTCGTGGCAAAAAAAAGTAGCATTTTTAATGAGCCATTTGAGATTCATAGCAGAAAAAAAGAATAAAAAAAGTGAACAACTATAAACAGGCCCTAACCAATAATATTTTCAAAGTAATTTCTCTTGCAGCCACAGAGCTGGAACTCGAAAGTTACGTTATAGGTGGTTTTGTAAGGGATTATATTTTGCAACGTGGCGAGCACAAGGATATTGATATAGTGGCTGTGGGCAGCGGAATTGAACTGGCGCAGAAGGTTTCTGAGCTGCTTCCGCATAAGCCTAAAGTACAAATCTTTAAAAACTACGGAACTGCCATGCTCAGGGCTTATGACATGGAAGTGGAATTTGTTGGTGCCCGCAAGGAAAGTTATTCCGAAGAGAGCAGAAATCCCGACGTTAAAAGCGGAAGCCTTGAAGATGACCAGAACCGCAGGGATTTTACCATCAACGCCCTGGCGCTCAGCCTTAATGAAGATACTTACGGCAATCTACTGGACCCATTTAATGGGCTTCAGGATCTAAGTGCAGGCGTTATTCGCACGCCCTTAGATCCCGATATCACCTATTCTGATGATCCTCTCAGAATGTTAAGGGCAGTGCGTTTTGCTTCTCAATTGCAATTTAGGATTGAAAAGGAATCACTGCAGGCAATTATTCGCAACAGGGGCCGTCTCAAGATTATTTCGAGGGAAAGGATTGTAGATGAACTTCATAAGATCCTGCTTTCCCCGAAACCTTCAGTAGGGTTTGGGCTTCTTCATAAAACCGGGCTATTACGGCTCATTCTTCCGGAACTCACGGCTTTGGAAGGGATTGATGAAATTGAAGGGCAGCGCCACAAAGACAATTTTTGGCACACGCTTGAAGTTGTAGATAATATTTCAGAAAACACAGATGACCTCTGGCTGCGTTGGGCTGCATTACTGCACGATATTGGGAAAGCTCCCACCAAAAAGTTTGATGAAAAGCTGGGCTGGACCTTTCATGGTCATGAATTTGTAGGCTCAAAAATGGTGTTTAAGCTCTTCAAGCGACTGCGAATGCCCCTCAATGAAAAGATGAAGTTTGTACAGAAAATGGTGTACATGAGCTCCCGCCCTATCGTGTTGTCACAAGATGTAACCGACTCGGCTGTACGCCGACTCATCTTTGATGCCGGCGAAGACATAGAAGACCTGATGACCCTGTGCGAGGCCGATATTACCACCAAGAACCCGAGACGTTACAGAAAATACCACAACAACTTTAAGCTTGTAAGGCAAAAAATTAAAGAAGTTGAAGAACGCGACCATGTACGTAACTTCCAGCCGCCGGTTTCGGGAGAAGAGATCATGGATACTTTTAGTTTGAAACCATCCCGCGAGATTGGGATCATCAAAGATGCCATTAAAGAAGCCATTTTAGAAGGGGTGATCCCCAACGATTATGACGCTGCCAAAGCTTATATGCTTCAAAAAGGAAAGGAAATAGGTTTATCTCCAAAATAAGACATGCTTTACCTTCACATTTACCCCCATGAAAGACAATAAAAAAGTAGTTTACTGGCTGTACACCGGCTGTTTCCTGATTTTTATAATGGTAGTGGTTGGTGGAATCACCCGCCTTACCAATTCGGGATTGTCAATATCCGATTATAAACTCATTACCGGGACTATTCCACCTCTTACAGAAGAGCAATGGATAGAGGAATTTGAATTCTACCAACAGTTTCCCGAATACCAGAAGCTGCATTACCACTTCACTCTCGAAGACTTTAAAGGTATTTACTTCTGGGAATGGCTCCACAGGCTTATTGGGCGCTTAATAGGGGTGGTTTTCATTATACCTTTCCTCTATTTTCTTATCACCAAACAGCTTACAAAACCAACTATTTACAAATCTATCGTACTGCTCTTTTTGGGTGGTTTCCAGGGATTTTTAGGCTGGTATATGGTTAAGAGCGGCCTGGTAGATATGCCGGCCGTGAGTCATTACAGGCTTGCTGCCCATTTAACAACGGCATTTCTCACTTTTGCCTACTGCTTTTGGGTGGCTATGGACTTGGTTTATCCTAAGAAAAAAGACATCAATAAAAGCTTCAGAAACCTGGTTTGGGTGGGAATGGTCGTCCTGCTTTTACAGATCATCTGGGGAGCATTTGTAGCCGGACTCGACGCCGGATGGATTCACAATTTCTGGCCTAAAATGACCGGTGGCGAATGGATTCACGAGACCGTTTACATAGAACAAAAGCCGCTGTGGCGTAATTTCATTGAAGGTAAAAGTGGCGTTCAGTTCGTACATCGCTATCTGGCGTACGGCGTGGTAGCCATGATTCTCTTCATTTGGTACAAATCAAGAAATTTACAGCTTACCCTTCCGCAGCAAAAAGGGATCAACTGGCTGGTAGGCCTTGTATTTCTGCAATTCCTGCTGGGTGTACTCACTTTGATATATGCCGTGCCTTTATGGCTGGGTGTAGCACACCAGGTAGGGGCATTTTTCCTGCTCACGGCTATGACTTTTACCCTGCATAGATTTAGTCGCTAGCTGTAATTTGTCATCTAAAAATGTATCTTTGCAATCCAATTTTTTGACTTATGCTGTATAGATTTAGAATTATCCTCGATGCCGAAGAAGACGTATTTCGTGACATAGAAATTATGGCCGACAATACGCTTGAAGATTTACATAATACCATATTACAATCCTTCGGGTTTGATGGCACCGAGATGGCTTCTTTCTACATTAGTGATGATGATTGGAACCAGGGCGAAGAAATTTCACAGTTTGATGTGACCGAAGGTACAGGTTCTGTACGCGTTATGAATGAGACTACCCTTGATGATGTGGTTTCTGAACAACAGACCAAGCTTATTTATGTCTACGATTTTCTTAGCATGTGGACTTTTCTTGTAGAGTTGGCCGAGATCGCAGAACCCGACCCGCAAATGGACTATCCAAACCTGCTTTTTGTTCACGGGCAGCTCCCGGTGAGCGCACCCGAGAAAGATTTCCAGGCCGAAGATGACGACCTTGGCCTCGACTATGATGACGATTTTGACGTAGACGATTACGACGATCTTTCTTTTGACGAAAACTGGAACTAGTCCAAATTTTCCTATTTTTTAGCTTTTATTAATCCGGTAATTTAACCGCACTTCAATATGATCAATTTATATAACGCTCACATTGACTCCCTGTCTATTCATAGGGTTGGCAATAAGAGCAGAAATGAGAACATCTTTCTTTCTGCCCAGCCTTTTCATCTTAATGACGAGATCACCCCGCTCATAAAGGAATATTTTTTAAAGCCTTTTAGAGACAAGGAAGAAAACTATTTCCAGTTCACAAATGAAGTAGATGTAGAGTTCAATCCGTTGTACGACATTGCCTGCAAGGTCTTTGACGCACCTCAAACCATTCATGAGCAGTCAAAAAAGATCACTACCCTGCTCTTTGAACAATCGGCACACCCGCATATTAAAAGTGGGGAGGTCTATGTTGTATTTTTTGACAATATGATGCTTGACAATGAAAAGACTACCGCTATTGGTATTTTTAAGTCTGAATTAAAGCACGATTTCCTGCAGTTCCAGGAAAAGGAAAGCATTCTGGAGATGATCATTCAGCAGGGAATAAACCTAAACAAGCTTGACAAAGGAGCAATTATTTTCAACAAAAATCGCGAGGAAGGTTTCAAGATCCTTTCAGTCGATTCTAATAAGTACGATACTAAATACTGGCTGGAGAATTTCCTCGGAGTTGATGTTTTGGCCGATGAGAATTTCCACACAAAAAAGTACCTGAAGTTCTGCCAGAATTTCGCCAAAGATGTGGTACTTCCTGCGGAAGATAAAAAGGAAGAAGTAATGTTCATGAACCGAAGTGTAGATTACTTCGCCAAGAACGATGAATTTGAAGAGACTGCTTTCCTGAATTCGGTAATAGACAATCCGGCTCTGGTTCCTGAATTTCAGAATTACAAGACCGAAAAAGCTCCAAAATACAAGATTGAAGATCTCACCAGCTTCCCAATCTCTAACACAGCCGTAACAGCTGCGAGAAAATCGATTAAAAATACCATCAATCTAGACACCAATATTCAGATCAAGATGGACTTTATCAACCCCGAATCTGCTGAAAAATTTGTGGAAAAAGGATGGGATGAAGAACGACAAATGTATTATTACCTGGTATATTTTAATAAAGAGAATAAGAGTTAAGTCCGCTTCCCTTCCAGAAACAGGAATCAGAAACCAGGACTAAAAAAAGAGGAGCTTCAAAAATGCCATTTTTGAAGCTCCTCTTTTTTATTATACATTATTCCTTAATCCTTATACCTTTAAACGAGTCTTTTCATATTCACATTCTCATAATTTCTCTTCACAAAGTCAAGGGCAGTTCTTAGTATCTGGCCCATATTACGCGCTCTTTTGAACTTCATGTCATTGGAAAAGTCATAAAGTTCTTTTCGCAGTTGCTTTACATTGGGTTCGTTAGAGATTTGATCGTTGAGAATGCATCGCATTAATTCCTTATAACGCGACTGGGAGTTTATGATCCTTTTTGCTAACAAAGATCTTTCTTCCCTCCTGTATTGTTCTATGGAATTCTCCTGAAGCTTGTCAGCAACCAGCTGTACCATCTTAAAATTCTCTTTAAAGAATTGCGGCCGATACACCTTTAAACTGCCTTCAAAACACTGTTGATCAAAATCTATAGCTCTTATGGTATAATCTACATGATCAAAATCGTGAGTGGGGATGATCACATAGTTATACGATCGCATATCGCCCAGCAGTCTAACAGTACAACGTTCATTGAACTTGACAAACTGCTTGGCTATTTGGGTTTTCGCCCTGTCATCACAGGAAGGCAATTCATCTTCAATAAAAACGTCTCCGGGAATTCCGGCTATGTGCTCTTCAATAAGAGTATCCCGATAGATAAGAAAATTGATCCTGTGCGGTGAAAGTATATGTTCAAACTCCAATCCATAAATACGGGAAGCATCCGCTTTCTTGACATAAAAATAGGTGAAACTGTCATTCAGGATATTCCTGACCTTTATACGGAAGGGTTTTGAATTTCCGAAGGTACAGTAGTCAATCGCATCTACATTAAGGAACTCCAGGGAATCGTCACTTCCATCGGAATGGAGGATGGTGTAAACCTGCTTTAGGCTATTGTCGATATCATCACGTTCATAATCGGGATAGTAGCAACGCACCCAAAAAGTATCTTCATCGTGCTGATCATAGACTACGATAGACCCCGAAAACCTCAGCAGGTCATCATAAAATACCGGAATTTTAGTGTTGCGATTGTACTTTGCGAGATATTTATGGAACCGGTCGCTAACCGGAAAACTTGGTTTCTTTTTTGACATTAATTTTTCCCGCATACTCTGAATTTCCTCAAAAATAAGACTTCTTTTTATTTCGCCGTGTAACAAAACGTTAACTTAGACGTCGAATGTTAAAACGGTTTACTTTGAAGACAATCCTTCGCCTCAATAATCTCACTAAAAAATTTGGTCCCGTTACGGCGGTCAAAGATCTCTCCTTCACCATTGAAAAAGGTAACATATATGGCATTTTAGGGCCCAATGGCAGCGGAAAATCCACCACCCTGGGAATCATTCTGAACGTTGTAAATAAGACGAGCGGAGATTTTCAATGGTTTGATGGTTCACAGAGTACGCACCAGGCATTAAAAAAAGTGGGAGCCATCATTGAACGGCCTAATTTCTATCCTTACATGACCGCTGCACAAAACCTGGAACTGGTGTGCAAGATCAAGAATGTTTCAGCAAAAAATATAGATGAAAAGCTGGAAATGGTGGGCTTGCTGGACAGAAGGAACAGTAAATTCAGGACATTTTCTTTGGGAATGAAACAAAGGCTGGCAATTGCTTCAGCTTTGCTCAACGATCCGGAAATCCTTATTCTTGATGAACCCACAAACGGACTAGATCCGCAGGGGATTCACCAGATAAGGGAGATCATTACCAGGATTGCTGCTACCGGAACAACTATCCTCTTAGCCTCTCACCTGCTGGATGAAGTTGAAAAAGTTTGTACACATGTAGTGATCATTCGAAAAGGTGAAAAACTTTACAGTGGCCCGGTAGACCAGATGAACGCCAGCTTTGGCTTCTTCGAACTCAAGGCAACTAACGAAGAAAAATTACTGGCCCTGCTCAACTCACACCCTGCTTTTGGCAAGGTGGTCCAAAAAGGGGAAATTATAACGGCATTTTTGGAAGAGCCACTGGAAGCCGAAGCTCTTAACTCTTATCTTTTTGAAAACGGCCTAAGCCTCTCTCAGCTCGTAAAACGAAAAGAGAGCTTAGAAGAACAATTCTTATTGTTAACCAACCAAATTTCTGCCTAATGCTACGATTACTCAATATAGAATATCACAAACTTCGTTTTAGTAAATCTTCCAGGGTTCTAATTACAACTTATTTTATACTCATTACTTTTATTGCGCTTATCGCTTCCATAGAATTCAACTTCGGGAATGTGAATTTCAGACTGGCCGATCAGGGGATCTTTAATTTCCCTTACATCTGGCATTTTAACAGCTACATCGCTGCCACTTTAAAGCTGTTCCTGGCGATAGTCATCGTATCTATGATGTCTAATGAATACAGTAACCGCACAATAAAACAGAACCTCATTGATGGTCTCAGCAAGAAAGAATTCGTGCTCTCTAAATTTCTTACTGTAGTTACTTTTGCCTTTTTATCTACCATCTTTCTCTTTGTAGTTTCCCTTATTCTGGGGCTTTCTTTTTCAGATTATACCGAAATTTCCATCATCTTTTCAGACATGGAATACCTGCTGGCCTATTTCATTAAGCTCACAGGATTTTTCGCCTTCTGTATGTTCCTCGGAATTTTGGTGAAAAGATCGGCTTTTGCGCTGGGTTTCCTGTTCATTTGGTGGATCATGGAAAGTATTGTGAGAGGCGTTATGGAGTACAAGATCTTCAGGGATTCTAATATTGCTGAAAACATTGCGCAGTTCTTTCCGTTAGAATCTATGGCTTTGTTGGTAAGAGAACCTTTCTCAAGGCTCAACGCAGTACAATCGGCAGCCACACAACTGGGTTCAGAGATCACTAAAGACTATTCCATCCACTGGTACCAGCTTCTTATCGTGGTGTTGTGGATCGTAATTTTCGTTTACCTGTCTTATTTACTTCTGAAGAAGAGGGATCTTTAATTAACCTGATTTTAAACTTTTTAGGAACCGGCAATATTTGTTGGTAGCTCCAAAATTGGCTATTTTTGCAGGTCAGCAAAAAAGTCTATGAAATTCAAAGTAAAGTCCGATTTTAAACCTACAGGCGATCAGCCGCAGGCTATAAAGCAGCTGGTAGGCGGTATTAATAATAAAGAAAGGTACCAAACCCTGTTGGGGGTAACAGGATCTGGAAAAACTTTTACGGTCGCTAATGTGATCGAAGAAGTGCAAAAACCCACTTTGGTTCTTGCCCATAATAAGACGCTTGCAGCCCAGCTCTATTCTGAATTTAAGCAATTTTTCCCCGAAAATGCGGTGGAATATTTTGTGAGTTACTACGATTATTACCAGCCTGAAGCTTTTATTCCTTCATCGGGTACTTACATAGAAAAAGATCTTTCTATTAACGAAGAGATTGAAAAATTGCGGCTCAGCACCACTTCTTCCCTCCTCTCCGGAAGAAGAGACGTGATTGTTGTGGCTTCAGTTTCCTGTCTCTACGGAATCGGGAATCCGGTGGAATTCAAAAAGAACGTGGTTTCCATAGAAAGAGACATGGTAATCTCACGAACAAAGCTGCTGCACAAGTTGGTACAAAGTTTATATTCAAGGACTGAAGCAGAGTTCACCCACGGAAATTTCCGCATTAAAGGCGACACCGTAGATATCTTTCCGAGCTATGCTGATAATGCTTTCAGAATTCACTTTTTTGGAGATGAGATTGAAGAAATAGAAGCTTTTGATCCCGCTACCAACGACGTGATCGAAAAGTACGACCGACTCAATATTTATCCGGCAAACATGTTTGTTACCTCCCCTGATGTTTTACAGGGCGCTATAAAAGATATACAGGATGACCTGGTAAAGCAGGTTGGTTATTTCCAGGAGATTGGAAAGCATCTCGAAGCAAAGAGGCTGGATGAACGCACCAATTTTGATCTTGAAATGATCAGGGAACTCGGGTATTGCTCGGGTATTGAGAATTATTCCCGATATCTTGACGGAAGACCTCCGGGTACACGACCTTTCTGCCTGCTGGATTATTTTCCCGATGATTACCTTATGGTAGTTGATGAGAGCCACGTGACCATTCCGCAGGTTCATGCCATGTATGGCGGTGACCGCTCCAGAAAAGAGACGCTTGTAGATTACGGCTTCAGGCTTCCGGCAGCTATGGATAACCGCCCCTTGAAGTTTGAGGAATTTGAAGTACTTCAAAATCAGGTGATCTACGTAAGTGCTACCCCGGCCGATTATGAGCTTCAGAAGACAGAGGGAATGTATATTGAGCAGGTGATTAGGCCCACCGGCTTACTGGATCCCATCATAGAAGTCCGCCCAAGTCTTAACCAGATAGATGATCTTATTGAAGAAATGCAGCTAAGGATTGACAAGGACCAACGGATTCTTGTTACTACCCTTACCAAGCGTATGGCCGAAGAACTGACCAAATATTTAACCAGGATTGATATCCGTTGTCGATACATTCATAGCGATGTTGACACTTTAGAGCGGGTAGAAATTATGCAGGACCTCAGAAAAGGCATTTTTGACGTACTCGTGGGAGTGAACCTGCTACGGGAAGGCCTTGATCTTCCTGAAGTTTCTCTGGTGGCAATTCTCGATGCTGATAAGGAAGGATTTTTACGAAGCAACAGGTCGCTTACCCAAACCATTGGTCGTGCCGCACGCCACCTGGAAGGAAAAGCCATCATGTATGCCGACAAGATTACGGACAGTATGCAAAAAACTATTGACCAGACGGAATACAGGCGCGAAAAGCAACTTCAGTACAACGAAAAGAACAACATTACCCCAACCGCCTTAAAGAAGTCGTTTGAAAATATGCTGGTGGGCAAAAAACCTGAACCTTATGTATATGAAGTCGCTCCAGATCTAAAAGCTGCCGAAGCAGAAACAGAATACTTCAGCAAACCTCAATTAGAAAAGCGCATCAGGGAAAAAAGAAAGGCTATGGAAGCTGCAGCCAAAGAACTGGACTTTATGACCGCTGCAAAACTTAGGGATGAAATAAAAATGCTTCAGGAGAAAGTCAAAGAGGCTTCTTAGATGTTAAAATTTATATATAATCCTGCTGTTCAATGAGATAAATAAGTATATTGACTCTCATTAGTGCCTCCCCAATAAAAAGATCAACTTGTGCACAAGCTTCTGATAACGGGGATTTTCCTGATGCTGTTTTACTCAAAAACATATGCTCAGGTGGGAATCAATACTTATGATCCAAAAGCTCAACTGGATATCCACACCGAAAATCCTAATTCTCCTGAACCCACCGACGGTATTCTCATCCCGCGGATCAACAATTTTCCAAATACTAATCCCACAGCGGAACAACAGGGAATGCTGGTTTTTCTTACCTCTCAAAAAGGGCAATTTTTACCGGGATTTTACTGGTGGGATTCGGTTACCGGCAACTGGCAGGGCGTGGGTGGCAAGGCTACTTCCGACTTTTATAAAACAGGAACCACCTCCCCCTCAACCAGCCCCGATGATGCTGTATTTAGAAAAGGAAATGTAAGTATAGGCGGCTCTTCCCAAAATGTGAAACTAAAAGTAATGATAGATAATCAGGAAGATCATAATATTCGCACTCCGTTGGAAGTAGAAAATGCCAGCTCAACCACAAAGAACGTCACGTATGGCCTTTTAAGTAGTAACAACACAGCAACCGCCGATAAAAAGTACGGCATAAAAAGCTCGGTTAGTGCTGCAGGCATTGGTATTCACTACGGAATCTTCAATGAAGTAAATCAAAATACAAACGAAGAGATCTACGGGATCTACAATGATGTAGGAAAGACCTTTGGCTCCACCAAAAACCATTACGGGATCTACAATGAAATTGGCACCGAACAGGGCAACGGCTTTGTCTATGGCATTTACAGTACAGCCCTGGGTAACGATCCAAAAAAGGTATTTGCAGGATACTTTGCAGGAAGGGTGGGCATAGGAACTACCGGAAATGATTACATCCTGCCCGATACGCGCGGGGCAGTAGACCAGGTACTTATGACAGACGCCAACGGACTGGTAACATGGAAATATGCTAACTCTGGAACTTATTCTTCTACCGCTTCGGGCACCGGAGCTTTCCTAATCCCTCCGGAAGCCTATTCTTTGCGCATCAACAATCAGGTGAGCAGCATTGTCATTCCCGATGCAGCTACCAATAAAGGTCGTCTTATCTACCTGCTCAACTGGCCGGGGAATACTATTAAAACCCTCGAATTTATTGGCAGTAACGATCTTTTTGACATTACTACAAACACCACAGTTAACTCGATTGCTCCGGGACAGAAATACCTCATTCAAAGCGCCGGGAACCGATGGATTTTGCTGGACAAATAAAAAAGCGCCCTAAAAGATGCTTTTTTAATAGTTCATTAAATCTGACTTAGATAATTAACCAATCTCAATCACGCGTTTTGCCTGTACCTTTGCATCTTCACGTTTAGGAAGGTTGATCATCAAGACCCCTTCTTTGTACTCGGCGGAAATCTTGTCGGCTTGTACGCTATCTGGAAGACTAAAAGCCCTTTTGAAGCTGGTATAGCTAAACTCGCGGCGGGTAAACCTACCACCATTGTCTTTTTTCTCTTCCTCTTTCTTTTCTTCCGCAGAAATTGTGAGTACGCCGTTGTCCAGTTCAAGATTAAAATCCTTTTTGGTCATACCTGGCGCTGCAAGCTCGAGAGTAAAAGCATCATCATTTTCAGAAATATTCACAGCGGGAACGCTGGTACCAATACGGTTCATTCCTGAATTTCCATTGTCCATCCAGTCGGTTTTGAACATATCATCAAAAATAGATGGAAGCCAGTTGTCGGTGTTTCTTTTAATAAGGTTCATAACATTAATATTTTGAGATTAAACTTCTTTTGATTTTCATTCGGTGTAAGGCAAATTAAATACCAACTGGCTATTCAAGACTTTATGGCATAATTCTACCGAAATATGCTGACAAAATGACATTTTAGGATCCTCTGGTGTTTATTTATATTATAGTTATACCTCTCAAACTTCATTTTTAAATTCAGGTTACGTACTTTTACGGCTCAAAATTCACCTATGCCTTTATCGAATAATGATATCTTCAAAAAGCTGCGAGTTGCTTTAAAACTAAGGGATGAAGATATTGTTCACATTTGCTCCCTTGTTGATTTCAAGGTCACAAAAAGTGAAATTGGTGCGATCTTTAGAAGTGAAGACCACCCAAAATACATGGAATGTGGAGACCAGTTTCTTCGGAATTTTTTAAACGGACTGGTAATCTACAAACGCGGACCCATGCCTAAAAAAGAAGACAAAAAATAGCCGATGGAAATTGTTGCAGAAAAAAGAGCTGTTACGGCTGCCGAAGTTGACAGACTGAATCTTAAATACCGAAAGCTCGACCTTCACGAAAGGATCGAAGAACTATACAACGATTTTAATCTTGCCGAAGTTATGCTTACCAGCTCTTTTGCTGCTACTTCGGCTTTCCTTTTAAAATTATTTTCAGACGTTAACCGCGACCAGCTGGTATATTTTATTGATACTGGATACCACTTCGGGGAAACCCTGGAATACAGGCAAAAACTTACTGATCTCTACGGACTCAAGGTAAAATCTGTAAGCGCCCTAAAAGAAGAACACGAGTTTACACAAAAAGATAAGACCTGGGAAAAAGATCCCGATTTTTGTTGCCATATCAACAAGGTAAAACCCCTTGATCTGGTTAAGGCAAAATATACCGTTTGGGTAAGCGGACTCATGGAATGGCAGAGCGAACATCGTGCTAGCCTCAATATCTTCGAGAACCGCGGAGACATCCTAAAGTTTTATCCGCTGCTAGACGTTACTAAAGAGGAGCGGGATGAATTCATTAAAAAACACCAGTTACCTTTTCACCCACTGGTAAAGAAAGGATATCATTCTATTGGATGTTCCCATTGTACTTCGCCGGGAGTTGAAAGATCGGGCCGCTGGAACAACAATCCAAAAACAGAATGTGGTTTACACCTTTAAATAAAAACCCGGAGTGATTCTTCCGGGTTTTTTACTTTTAAAGCTAATGGGTCCTGACTTAACTCATGCGCTTCACTACAGTAAGTTCATAAATTTTGCCTTTTACCCAGGCTTCTACAGGCAATTGCTCATTAGACAATTGCTTTTGAATGTAAGAATTCACCTCCTCATTGGAAGAAGAAACCTGCAAACTCTGGATTTTCTGATCTTCAGAAACAGAAAAGAAAATTGTGATTTCAAGTGCCTCACATTGATTGGCTAATTCCAGGTTCTCAAGCATTCTTTCAACTTCAACAGAGACAGAATCGGGATTTGCGAGATTCCTGATTTCCTTTGCTGAAACAGATGAGGAAAGAATTATTACACACATTACCAGCAACAGTTTTAAATTTTTCATGATGTTCGTTTTTTAGATTAATTGATGCGATTTGATGATTGATGATTTACTATAAAGACTTTTAAAAATACTGATTGTTACACGGTTACATATTTTTAACAAAAGTTTCACACATTTTGATGTAAGGTTTTTGATTCCTAAAACAGCTTTCTGGTTGTTATCATTAATGAATTAGAAATGAAGAAAAGGCGCCTATAAAAAAATCCGGGTATTCCCCCGGATTTTGAACTTATCTTGTGGCCTGCACCCTTACCGGCAGTTCATAAACTTTTTCAGACTTCCAGGAATCGCCGTGGAGCTTTTGATTGGTAAGTCGCTTCTTCAAAAAAGCATTGACTTCTTCATTTGGGGATTCAACTAGCAGGATCTTAATTTTTCTTGCACTGGTCATTACAAAAAATACAGTTGCAGTAAAATCTTCTTCTATAACCAAACCGGAATCGGAGAGCATTCGTTCAATTTGATAACTTATTGAACCTGTCTTTGCTTCAAATTCAAAAGAAGAAGGAGAGCCGGCAAAGGCTACAGTTGATAAGGTCATCACTACAGCGGCTAAAAATGATTTACAACGTTTCATAATTGTTCGTTTTAAGGTTAATATTAAATGATTGATTGATGATTGTACTTTAGAGACTATTTGTCAATTTGATTGTTACAGTTATTTTTCACTCTAATGCTTCTTTTAAGCCAAAAAACCGCCTGTAATTTCTTTCTAGTATTTATATTATTACCTGATAAATTGAATGTTTTGAGAGCTTCAGGATGATTTCACCTTCATTATTCTTTGTTTTACATTTCAGAATAAAAATATTTAATTCCTGCTTCCGAAGAAAGATTCTGGGTTATGAAAATGTTGCAGAATGTTTATCAAATCTTCCCAGATGAAAATTCGAGGTAAATTATTTCCGAAGATATTATAAACGAAAAAACCCCGGGAAATTCCGGGGTTTTCTCTATTTAAATGTAAGTCTTATTAAGCCAGCACTTCCTGAACTTTATCTGCTGCTTCCTGGAATTCGACAGCACTGTACACATCAAGTCCGCTGTTGTCGATCAATTCCTTGGCAATGTCGGCATTGGTTCCCTGTAAACGAACAATAATAGGCACATTGATAGTGTCGCCCATATTTTTGTAAGCATCTACAATTCCCTGCGCCACACGGTCACATCTTACGATTCCTCCAAAGATGTTCACCAAAATAGCTTTTACTTTCTCATCCTTCAGGATAAGTCTAAAAGCTTCTTCTACTCTCTTTGCGTCGGCGGTACCACCTACATCAAGGAAGTTTGCAGGCTCTCCCCCGGCTTGTTTAATAAGATCCATGGTAGCCATTGCCAATCCGGCGCCGTTAACCATACATCCTACGTTTCCGTCAAGGTCTACGTAGTTAAGCCCAACTTCACGAGCTTCCACTTCAACAGGGCTTTCTTCCCGAATATCACGCATCTCTGCATAATCTTTATGACGAAAAAGTGCGTTATCATCAAGAGTCACCTTGGCATCTACGGCCATGATCTTATCATCACTCGTCTTAAGCACCGGGTTAATCTCAAAAAGGGAACTATCTGACTTTGTAAAGGCTTCGTAAAGCGACATTACAAATTTGGTCATTTCTTTAAAAGCATTTCCACTAAGACCAAGGTTGAAAGCAATCCTTCTTGCCTGGAAAGGCAGCAATCCTGTAGCAGGATCAATCTCTTCATTAAATATCAGGTGAGGAGTTTCTTCGGCCACTGTTTCAATGTCCATACCTCCTTCTGTAGAATACATGATCATATTCTTACCTGTAGCGCGATTTAGAAGAACAGACATATAGTATTCTTCTGGCTCGCTGTCGCCGGGATAATATACATCTTCGGCCACCAAAACCTGGTGTACTTTTTTACCTTCCGCAGAAGTTTGTGGAGTAACAAGGTTCATCCCAATGATTTGCCCTGCAATATCTTCCACTTCCTGTAGGTTCTTGGCAAGTTTTACTCCCCCGCCTTTTCCACGTCCACCTGCGTGCACCTGGGCTTTAATGACATGCCATCCAGTACCGGTTTGTTCGGTAAGTTTTTTTGCAGCCTCAACTGCCTCTTTTGCGTCCTGGGCAACAATGCCGCGCTGAGTGCGGACACCAAAGCTGCTCAAGATTTCTTTTCCCTGATATTCGTGTATGTTCATAATAAGGTGTTTCTTCAGTGTTCGTTAAGGTGCACAAAAGTAACAAATGTTAGAGGAATCTGCCAATCTTTTTAAGTTCCACATAAAAGAGGTTGATTTTCTCTAATTTTTTGTCCGTAGCCTGAATTCCTGAAAATCCAGAGGATCGTAATTTCTGAAGTGCCCGTTGAGTTCTATCACCTGTTTTGCCCGGTTCATTTCCTGTAAAATAGGAATGGTAATGGTGAGGTGATTAATGAGGAATTCCTGTCTTTCTTTTTCTGAAGTTAACTTTAGTAAGGTATATTCCTGCTGAAGGGGAAGACCTATTTTGTGAGCCAGTGTGTAACTCCTGAAATTGGGGATATCTATTTTTTTTGGCCGGGGTACTTCCAGATGTACATAGAGCTCAAAAATGAGGTTTAGTAACTGCTCTTTTAGGGTCTGGGAAGCATCATCCTTATCTGGTAAAAATTCCACATCACCGCCCGCATACATCTTTCCAGCTTCATTATGCGCAAATTCCAAAACCCTGAAAACCCTGGTCCCTTTGCAAATTACATCCCTGGCACCAGATTCATAACGACGTACCGTTTCAATAAGTTCCATTTCGGTGCCGTACTCCAGGTTATTTTCTATGTAAGTGGGAATTCCAAACTTAATGCCGGTACTTTCGCAATCGTCTATAAGTTCCTTATAACGTGGCTCAAAAATATGCAGGGGTAAGACCTCTCCCGGAAACACTATACTCTGTAATGGAAAAAGGGCCAGCCTGGACTTCATAGATACCTGATTAACAACTTGAAATTACAAAAATTCTTTTATCTACCCCGACTGGGAACTGCTAAATTTGTAGCTTTCCTCCCTGTTATAAATAACATTTTGTTAGAATTGGTTAATTTTAGACAGGCTGTAGGCAAAAGCCAAAAATCCATTTTACTTTTGTGACCGTAATAATGAACTTATGAACAACCAGGACCTTTTAGAAATATCAGAAAAATTTGGCAGCCCCGTATACGTATATGATGCCGAAAAGATCATCTCCCAATACAATAGACTCACCAGTGCTTTTAGCGGGGTAAAGAACCTTAGAATACACTACGCTGTTAAGGCACTTTCCAATATTTCGGTGCTTGGGTTGTTTCAGCAATTGGGCGCCGGGCTTGACACCGTTTCTATACAGGAAGTGAAATTAGGGCTTGAAGCAGGCGTAGATCCGGCTAATATTATTTATACTCCAAACGGCGTTTCTCTTGAAGAAATAGAAGCAGTTGCCGCCCTTGGGGTACAAATCAATATTGATAACCTTTCTATCCTCGAGCAGTTTGGAACGCGAAATCCAGATGTTCCGGTTTGTATCAGGATAAATCCGCATGTTATGGCCGGCGGAAACACGAACATTTCTGTAGGCCATATCGATTCCAAATTTGGGGTTTCCATTCACCAGATACCGCACCTTCTGCGTATTGTTGAAAACACCGGCATGCACATAAACGGCATACACATGCACACCGGGAGCGACATCCTTGATATAGAAGTGTTTTTGTATGCTTCGGAAATTCTTTTTGAAACCGCCCGAAATTTCAAAGATCTTGAATTCATGGACTTTGGCAGTGGCTTTAAAGTACCTTATAAAGAAGGTGATATTGAGACCAATATTGAAGAACTGGGAGGAAAACTCACTGCAAAATTCAAATCTTTTTGTAAAGAATATGGCCGTGATCTCACCCTCGCTTTTGAACCAGGTAAGTACCTGGTGAGTGAAGCCGGAAAATTTGTGGCCCGTGTGAATGTGATCAAACAAACCACCTCTACTGTTTTTGCAGGAGTAGACAGTGGCTTTAACCACCTTATTCGCCCCATGTTCTACGGCTCAAGACATGAAATTCACAACCTTTCAAATCCCGAAGGCAAAGAAAGGTTCTACTCGGTAGTAGGATATATTTGCGAAACCGACACCTTTGCCAGCAACCGCCGAATCCCTGAGATCAAAGAAGGGGATCTTCTTGCTTTTAGCAATGCCGGCGCTTATTGCTACTCAATGGCCAGCAACTTCAATTCCCGCTACCGCCCACCTGAAGTTCTATGGTACAATGGAGAAGCCCATTTGATTAGAAAAAGAGAAACTTTTGAAGATATTTTGCGCGGACAGGTAAAACTTGATCTATCGGCATTAAAGGAAACCGTTTAAGCAGGACACAGAAAAAATAACTTCGTTTTTTACCATTTTTGAGAATAAAGAAGCGTATTCCTTTAGATTTAGGCAAAAAATCAGTCTTTTTTTGCCTTTTTGAATCATTAACTTTACGTTTGTGGGAAACCTAATAGAAAAAATATGATTTTAAGTAAAATGAAGATCTTTAGCCTCTTATTTTTCATGATGATAGGCACCTCTACTTTAATGGCACAATCTGATGTTACAGATAAGGAAATTGAACAATTTTCGGTTACCTTTCAAAAGATGCGCATGATAAACCAGGAAGCCCAGAAGGATCTAAGCGAAATTATAACCAAAGAAGGTATGGAAATAGCCAGGTTCAATACCATCCACCAGGCGCAAATGAACCCTCAGGCAGAAGCCGATCTTACTAAAGAAGAAGAAAAGCAATATGATACCATTATCGAGGCGCTCAACGAAATGCAATTAGAATTCCGCAAGGAAATGGAAAGCATGATCTCAGAAAGCGGACTTTCAGTTAAGCGTTATGAAGAAATTGCAAATCAGTTGCAACAAGATGCACAACTCCAGGAGAGAGTAAAGCAGGAACTTACCAACTAAGCTTCCTAAGCTCCAAAAAGGCTGCTCAAAAATGTCCTTTTTGAGCAGCCTTTTTTTATTCCTAATCCTCATCCTTCAGTTTATATACTTCTTTCCAGTTCCAACCGGCATATTTAAGGCTTGAAGAAAACTGCTTGTCTACAGCTATTTCATTTTTAAAATAATACCCGTGATTCATCCAGTGGCTTCTGTAAGTTTTTAACTCCTCTACATTATGACTGGCTGCATTGGCATCTTCAAGCCCCAGTTCCAGGTACTTTTTAATACCATTAATGATCGCAGTTAACTTCTTGTATTGAACAGTTTCCTCATTCCAGTCTAGCCGAATGATCATGATTACTTCATAAAGCCTGGCCAGCTGTAAAATAAGAGCCGACTCATGATTTTTGGAAAGAAAATAATTAGCCATGGGAAAAGCCAGGTAGCTACTGGCATTTTTCAAAATCTGCTGCCTAAGATCTCCTGCATTTGAGATCAAATTTTCTAGATCATCCTGTTGTTTATAGAAAATAAAGATCTCTTCAATATCTTTTCCCATAGTAGAAATAAGAAAGGAAAGTTGCTTTTTCGCAAGTACAGCATTGAGAACACTTAAAAGGTAGGTTAACCCGGTAGTGATAAGGATGAACCCCGAAAAAGCCAATATTCCGGTAAGTATCCTGCTGGTATCTGTTCCCGGAACAAAATCTCCAATACCCAGTGTTGACAGCACATATCCGGTGTAATAGAACCTTTCGGGATGTGTGGCTGGCAGGCCTGTAGTGCTATTCACCACCATTTCTTCTCCGGCACTAAACACAATATATGTTCCAATGAATAACAACAACATCCAAAGAAATGTTGTGATTAAAAGGTGAGTTATTCCAGAGAATTTAAAAATAGTACGGGTTCGGTTTTGGATCATTATCCGATTCAGGATCTGGTTTACTATTCTTGAGAATATACCAAACCCGTTTCCGGAGAGGGTAGTGTGAAAAAAATCCAGATAGGTAAATAGAATAATGGCGAGACCAATTACAATTTGTGCTGTTTGCATAATTTCTAAATTAATCAAAAGGCCCTTAAAAAGAATTAATTCCAACTTAAACTTTTCTAAAGACACACCTTAATTTTTCCATCAATGCTTCAGATTTTGTACATTATATTCTATAAAAACCACTGATATGCAACTGGATAAGGAAAAAGAATATATCAAACCTCTGGAGCATGTAAAAGACCTGGATCCGCTTCTGGAGAAAATAGGAGATTTAAAATATGTGCTGCTTGGGGAAGCCAGTCATGGCACACACGAATATTATACGTGGCGAGCCGAAATTTCTAAACGGCTTATAGAAGAAAAAGGCTTTTCATTTGTGGCTGTGGAAGGTGACTGGCCAGATTGTTTTGAGATTAACCGCTGGGTGAAAGATTTTCCCGGTACCCCTGCAAACATTGCCGATGTGCTCAAAAATTTTAAGCGCTGGCCAACATGGATGTGGGCCAATTGGGAAGTTGCCGCTTTCGCCGAGTGGATGAAGAACTATAATAAAACGCTATATACAAATAATAAAATAGGATTTTACGGACTTGATGTGTACAGCCTCTGGGAATCTATGGAGATCATAGTAAACTACCTTGAAAAAGAAGATCCTGAAGTAGCCGCGTTGGCAAGACGTACAGCCGATTGTTTTGAACCTTACCGGCAAAACGATTCTTATGTGACAGCTTACCGCGGCCTCAAACAAAAGTGCCGCAACGAAGTGGTGCAGCTGTTAAAGGAAGTGAGGCAAAAGACTTCTCAATATGAAAATGAACCTGAAGCAGGGCTCAATGCCGAACTAAATTCCCTGGTACTCAAAAATGCCGAAAAATACTACGAGGCCATGGCACAGTTTGACCACTCTTCATGGAACGTACGCGACAGCCATATGGTAGAAACGCTCAACACGCTTACAGATTATCATGGAGAAGACACCAAAGTGATCGTTTGGGAGCACAATACCCACATAGGCGACGCCAGGGCAACAGATATGGCAGCACAGGGCCTGCATAACGTGGGGCAACTGGTGAGACAGCAGCACAGCGATGACGGAGTCTATCTGGTGGGCTTTGGTTCGTATGAAGGTTCAGTGATCGCAGGAGATTTTTGGGGCGCGCCCATGAAAAAAATGGACCTGCCAAAAGGTATTGAAGGAAGTATTGAAAGAAAACTGCATACCGTTGGCGCCGAAAATAAACTACTGCTTTTTGAAGAAGGTACCGACTTGTACAAAAAACTGCAGGAAAGGATAGGTCACCGGGCGGTTGGTGTGGTTTACGATCCACACCGCGAACGCGGCAACTATGTATCTTCAAAAATGTCAAAAAGATACGATGCCTTTTTATATATTGATAAGACCAAGGGGCTTCACCCATTACACCTGCAACCTGATGGCAGCAAAACTCCCGAAACTTATCCCTTCGGAATTTAAATTAAAATATGAAGATAAAGATTCTTGGCACCCGCGGAAAAATAGAACCCAAAGCTGAAGATCACGTCAATCACACCGGATTTTTAATAGATGATAAGATCCTGATTGATGTAGGGGAAGAAAAATATATGGATAACCAACCAAAAGCTGTGGTCTTCACCCACTTTCACCCCGATCACGCTTTTTTTGTTCCGAATAAAGAAAAATTCATACCCAAAATTCCCCTTTTTGGGCCCGAAGCCCACGACCTCATTCCGCAGCTCAATGTTATTTCAGGAAAATTTGAAGTAGAAGGATATACCTTTACTCCTATCCCTGTTATTCATGCGCTTAGATTAAAATCCCTTGGCTATATCATCGAAAAAGACGGAAAAAGAATCTTTATTACAGGAGATGTAGCATGGATAGAAAAAGCTAACCTTGCCGATTTACCGCCATTAGATCTCGTGATCACCGAAGCCACTTTTATTAAGAAAGGCGGGCGAATTAACCGCAAAAAAGATAAAATCTTTGGCCATACCGGCGTTCCCGATCTCATTCGGTTGTTATCTCCGCACACTAACAAAATAGCCTTTTGTCACTACGGCGAATGGTTTTTTGAAAATCCTTCCGAAGAGAGCAAACAAAAGATCAAAGCGCTTGAAGAAGAGATTCCGCTGGTACCGGCACACGACGGGATGGAGCTTGAAATTTAATTAGTCTGCCCAAAAAGCTCTTTTAGCTGCTGTGCATTTTTGGGGGCGTGAGCATGTATGTCATTATTAAAATAAATATAAATTTCTTTGAGCCCACTATCCATGATCTTTTTATGCCATTCCTTTAATTCATCTTTAGAATAAAGGTAATCATACCAGTCTTTACCTGTGCCGTGAAAACGGAGGTAGCCTGTTTTGCCGGTAGTAATGAGTTCTTCAGGAAATTCGGGACTTGAAATGGAGCTGAAGATGATGTTGTGCTCCTTCAAAATATTATATACTTCTTCATCATACCATGAATCATGACGGAATTCAAGCACATTTTTTAATGTTGGATCAAGCGTTTTACAAAACTCCCTGAGCTTCTCATCATTCCGGTGCAGGTTTGGCGGCAACTGCCATAGAATGCAGCCAAGGTTCTGCTTTAAAAGTTTGGCAAGACTTTCAAAATCCTTCACGCTTTGGGTAACTTCCTTGAGCTTTTTGCGGTGGGTGATGTACCGGTGTCCTTTTAAAGTAAACTCGAAATTCTTCTCCACAGTCTCTTTCCATGTATGCAACCCTTTTTCCCTGGGAAATCTGTAAAATGTATTGTTGATCTCTACGGTGTCAAAAATGGCAGAATAATGCTCCAGCCACTTACGCTGCGCCATTTTTTCCGGATAAAAAGGTCCCCTCCAGTCTTTATAGTTATAGCCCGAACAACCTATATGCACCTTCATTTTTGCTCTTTTTGACAGGATGGACAGAAATAAGTGCTACGGCCTGAGACCTTGATCTGTTTGATCTTGCCTTCACAAGCAGGGCAGTCATCACCTTCTTTTCGATGTTTAATAAGATAAGAATCGGGGAAATCCTTTCGCACTCCTTCCTTTTTTATAGACATTTCAAGCACTTTTCGCATCTTCCTGAACAGCTGCTTCTTATCTTTTTCTGAAATTAAATTCGTCTTTGTCTTCGGATGTATCTTGCACTGGTACAACATTTCATCAGAATACAAATTGCCAATTCCGGCCAGCACATGTTGATCTGTCAACACTCCTTTGATGCTTCCGGTCTTAGGTTCAAGTAGTTCCAGAAATTCATCTTCTGAAAGATCGAGCGCATCATGGCCCAACTCCTTTCGTCGCCTGAATTCTTCCAGACTTTCAGCAATAAAAAGTTTGCCCAGTTTCCCTCTGCACACAAAAGCCAGGTGGTCGTTATCCTCAAAAGAAAAAACCACTCCGGAATACTTCGGCGGATCCTGATTCTTGTAATACTCCAACTTTCCAGTCATTCCAAAATGCAAGACCAAAGCCTTTTCCCCCGAGGTCTCGATAAAAAGATATTTCCCCAACCTACGGCTGCCCGTAAATTTCTTTCCTTCAAAAGCTTTAATAAACGCTTCTTTTGGTGCCTGTAATCCGCCGGTATTCAAAAAATCTATAGAGGTGATTTTTTTATCCAGTGCAGTAGCATCGAGATATTCTTTATACAGCGTAATTTCGGGTAGTTCTGGCATAGTGGTTGATTTTTCTGTTCTTCCTTCAAATTACCTAAAATCAGCCGAAGACCCTATTTTTTAAGAAATATTTCAAAGAATTTGGAGTTGGAAACTATACCTTATCTGGGCAGGATTAAGAAAATACAATGCATAGATCACTCAAAAAAATGTTCGCTTTACTACTCCTGCTGCCGTTGCTGGGAGGACACTGGAGCTGTGCTGCAAAAAAAGACATGGAAGAAAAAAAGATCGTTTACCAGGGCAATAAGCTCATACCCGAAAGTCTACTACACGAGGCCAAAGTAGCACTCTCCTACTACCCCGAACTCAAGGATGTAGAAATTGATTTCAAGTACAAGAAAGACATCAAGAAATCTTTCATGCAGGCCCAGCCTAACAAATCGAATTTGTTCAAGGGCAAAAATGACCGTACTTATAACATTTTCATCAGCAGTAGATTTTTGATTGAAAAAGAAGAATTCACAATGTCCGATGTACCTTCAGAAGTTTTAATAGGCTGGCTGGGCCATGAACTGGGTCATGTTATGGACTACCGGGACAAATCGGCAATGGGGTTGGTTATTTTTGGCTTCAGGTATATCACTTCGGAAAATTACATCAAACGAGCCGAACGTGCTGCCGACACCTACGCTGTTAATGCCGGAATGAGTGAATATATACTCGCCACCAAAAATTTTATCCTGAATAACTCCCATCTCTCGGACAGCTATAAAGAAAGAATTGCCCGCCTCTACCTCTCCCCCGAAGAGATCCTGGTGCTGGTAAATAAACTGGAAGAAGAGCTCGAAGAAGCCGAAAATGAAGAAAGCTAATCAATTGAATATTGTATAATGAATAATTTATATTGAAACTTTGGGATCGCTCTGCTGAAGCTCCTGGGGTATTATTAAATTGTTTGAAAAATATTCCTGAAAAAACAAAGCCACTGTGAGTTGTGGCATACTGGTTGATTCACCATTACCTTTTATCTGAATCAGCCGAATAGACCTTCCTCTATGAAAATCCCCATAAAATCCGGTATTATATATTTTGATATAATTCAAGAGTTCCAGAAGTTGAAATTATCGGGTTCTACAAAGAAGGTTCTGGTTTTAATCCTGCTTTTTCCTTTCCTGACAGGGAATTGGAGTTGTGCTGCAAAGAGAAATACTGAAGAAAATAAAATTGTTCAGCAGGGTAATAAAATAATTCCCAGGACTATTTTGGAAGAAGCTAAGATTGCCCTCTCATTTTATCCTGAACTTGAAGATATAGAGATCGAGTTTAGATATAAAAGCAATATGAAAAATGCCTTTATGCAAGCACAGCCAAAGCTGGGGAATCTGTTTAAAGGTAAAAAGAACCGTAGCTATTATGTTTTGATGAGTAATAAATTCCTCATTGAAAACGAAAAATTCTCTATGGCCGAAGTTCCTTCTGAAGTTCTCATAGGCTGGTTAGGCCACGAGCTGGGACATATTGGAGATTACCGCGATAAATCGGCAATGGAACTGCTCATATTCGGAACCCGATATGTAACTTCAGATGATTTTATTAGAAAGGCAGAACGCACAGCAGATACCTATGCCGTGAACCGCGGCATGGGCAATTATATTTTTGCTACAAAAGATTTTATTCTCAATCACTCCAGTTTATCAGATTCATACAAGAAAAGAAAAGCAAGACTTTATCTTTCCCCCGAAGCCATCCTCGCACTGGCGAATAGCCTGGATGATGAACTTGCCGTTGAACTGGAAGAAGAACCTGAAGCAGAGACAGAAGAGGAAAGCTGATCAATAGTATAATGTCTATTGTATATTGAAAAGGTCTTTTGACGAGCCTGTCCTGTGCGATAAACGAAGGATTTAAGATGACATTCCTCCCGACTCAGCTCGAGTAACATTGCCGTCAACTCACATAGCGGCCTGAAAATAGTTGAATTTGGTGCTTGATATTTGGTCTTTGTTAATTGTTACTTGAAGAAACAAACTCCTCCCATTCCGCAAATTTTTCTTCGTTCATTACCTTTTCCATTTTTACCTGGCCGCCTTTCTTTTTGTTGGCTGCACTCCACGAGGTGAACGTATCAGGAGAAGTTTTTACAACCTCCACCCCTTTTAAAGCTTTACTGCGGGCTACGCCATAATTCTTGTTGGCGTCCTGTAAAGTTTTATCCAATGAAGCTGCCAATTCCCTTTCATCAACTTCAGCTTCGGTACCCAGGTACCATTTATGGATATATTCCCCGTCTTTTTTAATCGCGGCCACAGTAAACTCGGGAATGGTAATATTGAATTTTTGTTCCATTTCTTTAATGGCATCATTCATTTTATTGACCGATAGCTGAGAACCCACAACATTCAGGAAAAATTTTGTTCTCCCCGTGATCCTTATCTCAAGTCGGTCAATGTCGGTGAATTTTATGGTATCGCCAATAACATATCTCCAGGCTCCCGAAACTGTACTTATTAACAGTACATAATCTTTTTCGGGTTCTACCTTTTCCAGTGGCAGCACGGGAGCATCGGGGGTTACAGAGCCGTCTTCTCCAATGTATTCAGGTTTAAAAGGCACAAATTCGAAATATATCCCATTGTCAACAACCAGCTGCATTGATCGCGTATCGGGCCGTGACTGGAAAGCCATAAATCCTTCGGAAGCCAGGTAAGTATCTATCACCACCAGCGGATGGGAAACAAGTTTATCAAAAGCTTTTTCATACGGTTCAAAGGCAACTCCACCCGTTGAATACACCATAAGATTTGGCCAGATTTCATGAATATTGGAAGCATTGTGATATTCAATGATCTTCTTGAGCATAAGCTCTGTCCACGAAGGTATCCCGGTGAGGGCACCTATATCCCAGTTTTTAGCCTCTTTTGCGATTTGCAGTACCCGCTCATCCCAATCTTCAATCTGGGAAATCTCCACCCCGGGTTTGTAAAAATTACGGAACCAAAAAGGGATATTGCTGGCACTAATCCCGCTTATCTCTCCTTCTTCGTGGTCTTCAACCTGCTTAAGGTCGGTGGAACTGCCAAGCATCATAATCTCCTTCTGAAAAAAGTCGGAAGGCAGATCGTAATTCGCCAAAGAAGCCACCTGCTTGATCCCGGTTTGGCGAATCGCCTCTACCATATCATCGGTGACGGGAATTCTCTTGCTCGATTTACCCGTAGTACCCGAACTAAGCGCAAAATATGGAGGTTTTCCGGGCCAGGTCACATTTTCTTCCCCCTCATGCATTTTGCTCCACCATTCTTCATTGATCTTATTGTAGTCAAAAATGGGAATTCGGCGGGCAAATTCTGCCTTTATGTCATCTGCTTCTAAAAGTTCTTCAAAATTATAATGTAGACCAAAAGCAGTATTTTTCGCCTTTTTCAGGAGGTTTTTCAACACTTCGGCCTGCGCTTCATGAGGTTTGGGTTCCGAAGAAACTGCATCGGTTACCTGAATAAGCCCTTTTATTATTGATCCTATTACTGCCATTGGTTCCTTTTTGGCTGAAATTACTCAAAAGCTCATTATTTGCCAGAAAATACAGGCGGAATTACCAAGATTTTAACCTTTCAAAAGACCTGATACTTTGCTGAAATTCTTCAGAAATACTTCGGAAAAAATCGTTCCCAATTTTGCCATTTTTGAGACCTTAGCGGCATGGATCTTAAACCAGATTATAAAGCCCTTCTCGATCTCGCTCATGCGAAGATGCATTTTGGCAAATACAAAGGCCGATATCTTTCAGAACTACCGGAATTTTATCTGGTCTGGTTTAGGCAACAGGGATTTCCGAAGGGAAAAACCGGAGATCAACTACAGCAAGTGCTGGATCTTAAAGTGAACGGCATGGAAGATATCCTGCGAACTATTAGGAGAAAATACCCGAGATAGCGCAGTTTTACAGGTATTTTGCTAAGATTTCATTCCTTAAAGTTTTGCTAACATATTCTCCTGCAAATGGTTTCTTTTTCTTTTCTTCTTTGTAATTTAGCGCCCTGAATAAAAAGACGCACAAACATCTCTCTACAATGGCTGAAACCAAGTATATCTTTGTCACCGGCGGCGTTTCCTCTTCGCTTGGAAAAGGCATAATTGCTGCTTCCCTGGCAAAATTACTGCAAGCGCGTGGATACAAGACCACTATTCAGAAACTGGATCCTTACATCAACGTTGACCCCGGTACGTTAAACCCTTATGAACACGGCGAATGCTACGTCACTGAAGACGGCGCCGAAACCGATCTCGACCTGGGGCATTACGAACGTTTTCTAAACGTGAATACCTCCCAGGCCAATAATGTTACCACCGGCCGCATCTACCAAAGCGTAATTGAAAAAGAGCGCCGCGGCGAATTTTTGGGGAAAACCGTACAGGTTATTCCGCACATCACCAATGAGATTAAGGAGCGTGTACAGCTACTTGGTAAGAACCACGAGTATGATATTGTGATCACCGAGATTGGCGGAACTGTGGGAGATATTGAATCCCTGCCGTACATTGAGGCGGTGAGGCAGTTAAAGTGGGAATTAGGAGATGACAATGCGCTGGTAATTCACCTTACGCTGGTTCCCTTTCTCTCGGCAGCGGGCGAACTTAAGACGAAACCTACCCAACACAGCGTGAAGACGCTCATGGAAAGCGGACTTAGGGCCGACATCCTGGTATGCCGTACCGAGCACGAACTCTCTGACGACATAAGACGCAAACTGGCACTTTTTTGCAACGTAAAACAGGAAGCTGTTATACAATCTATAGATGCTTCTACCATTTATGATGTGCCAAATATGATGCTGCAGGAAGGTCTGGACACAGTGACTTTGAAGAAACTGAACCTTCCCGATGACACCACACCAAACCTTACCCAGTGGAATGAATTTTTGAAGCGGCACAAGAATCCAAAACATGAAGTGACCATTGGCCTGATAGGTAAATATGTTGAACTTCAGGATTCTTACAAGTCTATTCTGGAAGCTTTTATTCACGCCGGTGCTGCAAATGAAGTGAAAGTAAAAGTAGAAAGCATTCATTCTGAATTTATCAACCAAAGCACTATACAGAACAAGATCTCTCACCTTGACGGAATTTTAGTTGCCCCCGGATTTGGAGAGCGCGGAGTTGAAGGAAAGATTGATGCCGTGCGTTTTGCAAGAGAGCACAAACTGCCTTTTTTGGGTATTTGTCTTGGGATGCAAATGGCAGTAATTGAGTTTGCCCGGAATGTACTACAACTTAAAAAGGCAAATTCTACAGAGATGGATCCTAACACACCTCACCCGGTGATTGACCTTATGAAGGAGCAAAAGGAAATTACGCACCTTGGTGGTACCATGAGGTTAGGCTCGTGGGAATGTACTATAAAAGATGATTCTACTGCCAAAGAAGTATACGGCACTAACCAAATCTTTGAAAGACACCGCCACCGCTACGAATACAACAATCAATACACCACCCAAATGGAATCTCACGGACTTAAAAGCACCGGAGTTAACCCAAAAACGAACCTGGTAGAGATTGTAGAAATAGAAGACCACCCATGGTTTGTTGGTGTGCAATATCACCCCGAATACAAAAGTACGGTTGCGAACCCGCACCCTCTTTTTATAGCTTTTATTAAAGCTGCAAAAGAATACTCACAGAAAAAAAATAATGCCAGCCTGGCACAATAGTCTTTTTTGGTCACAATTTTGACTGGCAATGACAGCGGAAAGATCCGCGTTTATTAATTTTTATAATGGAAGAAAAAAAATTAGATATTAATTCTTTAATAGGATTCCTTCTCATTGGGGGAATCCTGTTATGGATGTTGTATATGAATCCTTCGGCTCCCGAAGTTGTGGAAGAACCGGCAAATAATGAAGTTGTAGTCACTCCCGATGCGCAGGAAGAAGTGCCTCAGTACGATGCAGTACAGGAGACAGATTCGGCAGCGGTAGCCCGGGCAGCATCCAGGTTGGGTGCATTTGGATATTCGGCTACTTTACCTTCGGCTTCAGAGAATACTACTTCAGTTGAAAACGATGTTCTTGCTTTGAATTTTTCAAACAAAGGCGGATACCTTTCCGAAGCGAGAATGAAGAATTACAAGACCTTTGATTCTATTCCTGTTTATCTTATAAAAGATGATAATGCATCTTTTAACCTCAGTTTTTCAACTGTAAATGGCCGGGTACTGAATACAAAGGACCTTTATTTTGAGCCGACAGTAACCAAAAATGGGGACAACACCATTGTTTCGATGAAACTTAAGGTTTCTCCTGAAGAATTTCTTGAATACCGCTACGTGCTGAAGCCTGGCGAGTACATGATAGACTTTACGGTTAGATCACAAGGTTTAAATGACGTTCTAAACTCTTCGGCGCCTATAGTTCTCGATTGGAAACTTAAAGGATACAGGCATGCAAAAAGTATCACTTATGAGAACCGATACACCAAACTTGTATATGAGTATGATGGCGGAAACGATGATGAAGTGAACGACGGGGAAGATGAAGAAAAGGACATTTCTTATGTCGCTTATAAACAGCATTTCTTTACCTCGATATTACTTACTGACACTCCTTTTGAAACCGGAACATTTAAGGCAGAAAACCTTGTGGAAGATGAGGAAGTAGATACTTTATACACCAAGGCCTTTGCTTCCAGCATGCCGCTACAGCTTAACGGCGGGGAGCTTAATTACAACATGAACTGGTATTATGGCCCCAGTGATTATAAGATCCTTAATGATTACGACAGGAACCTTGATGAAATAATGCCTCTTGGATGGGGAATATTTGGCTGGATCAACAGGTATTTATTCATTCCTTTCTTTGCCTTTATCACCAATTACATGGGGTATGGAATAGCCATTATTGTAATGACTATTGCAATTAAACTTGTGCTCTCCCCTGTTCAATACAAGCAGTACCTGTCACAGGCAAAGATGAAGGTGTTAAGACCTGAGATCAACGAGCTCAACGAGAAGCACAAGGATAACCCAATGAAGAAGCAGCAGGAAACCATGAAGCTGTACAGTAAAGCCGGTGCCAGCCCAATGAGTGGATGTCTTCCTGCCTTAATGCAGCTGCCTGTGTTCTACGCGCTCTTCATGTTCTTCCCCAGTGCTTTTCAGTTAAGGCAAAAAGGCTTCCTATGGGCAGATGATCTTTCAAGTTATGATAAGATTGCGGAGCTTCCTTTTTATATACCTTTCTACGGAGATCACGTGAGTTTGTTTCCAATTCTCGCCTCTATTGCCATCTTTATCTATATGATGATGACCACCGGGCAAACGATGCAGAATGCGCAACAGCCGGGAATGCCTAACATGAAATTTATCATGTATCTTTCCCCGCTCTTTATGTTGATCTTCTTCAACAACTACGCAAGTGGACTTTCACTGTACTATTTGACTTCAAACCTTATTACTATTGGAATCATGCTGGTGATCAAAAACTTCATTATTGATGAAGACAAGATTCACGCACAAATCCAGGAGAACAAGAAGAAGCCTAAGAAACAGGGTAAATTTGCCCGCAAGATGCAGGAGATGATGGAGCAGGCAGAACAACAAAAGAAAGGAAAGAAATAACAGAGTTTATTTACCAATAAAAAAGAAGAGCCCGGGAATTTCCCGGGCTCTTCTACATTTAACCAACCACCAAAACAATTAATTACATAGCAGGTAACAAAACAGTATCAAGAACATGAACAACACCGTTATTGGCCTGTACATCTACAACTATTATATTTGCTGTTCTTCCGTTGGCATCGGTGATCATTGCCCCATTATCAAGGTCAATAGTGAACGACTGTCCCAAAAGCGTGGAAACTTCCATATCATCTGTAAGAGCCGATGATCTCACATTTGCCCCGGCCACTACGTGGTAGCTCAATACCGACGCCAAAACATCTTTAGGGATATCACTTAAAGAGTTCATCTCCAGTTCTCCAAGCAAAGCAGCAAAAGCATCATTGGTAGGCGCAAATACTGTAAATGGCGCGGGTGAACCAGTCTCCATAAGAGTAGAAACGAAAGTAAAATCATCTTCCCTGGTAAGTGCTGCCACTAAATTGTCAAAAGTAGGATCGGCAAGAGCAAAGGTCACCACGCTTGGTAAGCCAATCACTTCATCTACTGCATGTATAATTCCGTTATCTACCTCAATATCGGCTGCAGTCACAGTGGCTACTCCGTTGATCATAACCCCATTTTCTGTACTTATATACATAGAAAGGTTTTCTTCGGAAGCACTTCCGGTAGCCATACTTTCAATATAACCTGTAGAAAGATCGGCTGCCATAATTTCTCCCATTTGTACATGGTTGAGCAATACCTGGGTAAGCACGCCTACAGGAACATCAGCAAGGGTAGAGAATCCGTTGTCTGAGAGAAAAGCAGCGAATGCATCATTATCGGGTGCAAATACAGTATAATTTTGTGTTCCATCTAGCGTTGAAGTAAGACCGGTCACCTCGAGTGCCGCAGCAAGCGAAGAATAATCGTCATTTGACGCAACAAAGTCGGCTATAGTGTTAGTCTCCACAACCGGAACGGCAGTATCATCGTCATCATCGCTACAGGCTGTAAAAGCCAATACAAAAAATAGGCCCGCCGCTATTTTTTTTAAGTTTAATAAATCTTTCATTTGTAGTTTATTTTAAGTTACGATTCAAATCTAAAGTAAAAGAACAAACAATACTGTTTAAGTTTAGTTAATTTTTTTTAAACAAAAATATGTCAGTAACAATTAAATCATTCAGTGCCTTATACTTTATACTTTTATTGACATCCTCTGCCGTGGCTCAAACCTCGCCCAACACCTATGACAATAGAGGAGAGAAGCATGGAGAGTGGATAGAATATTATGACAACAATCAATCCCAACCTAAATTCGAGGGCAGATACGAACATGGAAAAAAGAATCGGATTGTTTAAATTTTATCAGGAAGGACTTAAACAACCTGTTGCCGTAATGAATTTTGACCCCAATTCTGAAAAGGTAGCAGCAAAATACCTGGCGCAGGATGGCAGCACTATAAGTGAGGGCGGATTTACTGGTCAACAACGCACTGGTACCTGGACCTACTACCACAAAGATTCGGATGCTGTTATGATGACAGAGCATTACGTGAACGGGGAATTACATGGGCAGAAGAAAATCTATTACGATAATGGCCAACTTGCCGAAGAAGCCACGTATAATAAAGGACAACTGGATGGCCCCCGAAAGCTATATTCTGTTAAAGGCGTTGTTCTTGAAGACCTGCTCTATAAAGCCGGTAAACTTCACGGCCCTGCAAAGATCTACAACGGCAAAGGCGAGCTTGTAAGCGAGGGGATTTATGAAAACGATAAACACCACGGCACCTGGAAATACTACGAAAACGGAAAACTTAAAGAAGAAAAAGAATTTTAAGCAATCCTCAAACATTTATAGATTTAATATATTTACCAAAACCCTAAAAAATGAACATTATGAAAAAGTTTTTAATCTTATTCTTATCGCTTGGAATTTTCAGCTTCACTTCATGTAGTGATGACGATGATGCAGCACCAACCCAAACCAGTATTGTAGACACCTGGGTACTTACCGCTGTAAGTCCACCGGTAATTGACCTGCAATGCCCTCAACCTTCTACTATCACCTTTACAGCTAATGGAACAGCAAGCTGGGAACTTTATGCAGCCAACAATGACTGTGTTCTGGAAGACAGCGAAGGTGCCTGGGAAAAAAAGTCTGATAACAATTACACCATCTACATTCCGAATCTTCAGGCAGTAAATGGCACTATTGACTTTGATGGTTCTGATAGTTTCACCTTTACCACCAACATATCTGGGGTGAATGCTGTCTTATCCTTTGACAGGCAGCTATAGACGGCCTCCAGCCAAAACAACATAAAAAGCAGCCCTGCCCGTTCTTCCAGTTCGGTCAGGGCTGCTCTCTTTCTACTCTCCAAAAGTGGCAAATTTTCTGTATTTTTGCAGCTTAATTCAAGACCTTTAAAAAGGGGAGAGAAAGATTATGAAAAGAGTAGTTGTAGGTTTATCTGGAGGGGTAGATTCAAGTGTTGCAGCCTATCTGTTAAAAGAGCAGGGCTATGAAGTTATTGGCTTGTTCATGAAGAACTGGCATGATGAAGGGGTAACAATTTCCAAGGAATGCCCTTGGCTGGACGATTCAAATGATGCCATGCTGGTAGCCGATAAACTCGGAATTCCGTTTCAAACCGTAGACCTTAGCGCCGAATATAAAGAACGTATCGTAGATTACATGTTCAACGAATATGAACGTGGCCGCACACCAAATCCCGATGTACTTTGTAACAGAGAAATCAAGTTTGATGTCTTCATGAAGATTGCACTATCCCTGGGTGCCGATTATGTTGCAACAGGTCATTATTGTCGCAAGGGAGAAACGCAGGTTGATGGTAAAACGGCTTTTCAACTGCTTGCGGGAAAAGATAAGAACAAAGATCAATCATATTTTCTTTGTCAGCTTTCACAGGAGCAACTTGCAAAAACGCTGTTCCCTATAGGAGAACTTCAAAAAGGTGAAGTACGAAAAATTGCTGCGGAACAGGATCTTGTTACTGCTGAAAAAAAGGACTCACAAGGACTTTGTTTTATCGGGAAAGTAAGACTTCCGGAATTCCTTCAGCAGAAGTTGCAACCTAAAGAAGGTGACATCGTAGAAATTCCTGCTTCAGAAGAAAAATTTCAGTCTGAAACCAAAGAATTTCAGAATAAACTGGAAGAGCTACAATTCATGTCCCGTAAATATTCATACCAACCTTCCGAAGGTAAAAAAGTGGGGCGTCACCAGGGGGCTCATTATTTCACTAAAGGGCAACGAAAAGGTCTTGCCGTGGGTGGTACCCCCGAACCGCTTTTCGTAATTGAAACCGATGTGAAAGAAAACGTGATCTACACCGGACAGGGAAAAGACCACCCCGGAATTTACCGTCGCGGCCTCTTTATTTCTCCCGATGAGATACACTGGGTGCGGCCCGATTTAAAGCTGGAGACAGATGAAGAAATGCCTGTAAAGGCCAGAATTCGTTACCGGCAGGAACTTCAGGAGGCAAGGCTTTACCAAACAGAGCACGGCCTCTATATTATTTTTGACAAAGCACAACCTTCTATCACCGAAGGCCAGTTTGTGGCCTGGTACCGGGAAGATGAATTAATAGGTTCAGGAGTAATTTCTTAATTTCGCAAAAGAACTTTTCAACCCTGTCAGGGTTCCAAACCCCTGACAGGGTTTTATCTAACCTTACTATGACCAACAACAGGATCACCCAACTCTTCAACATAAAATATCCCATTGTACAAGCCGGAATGATCTGGGCGAGCGGCTGGAAACTCGCCAGTGCCGTTAGCAATGAAGGAGGACTGGGAATTATTGGTGCAGGCTCTATGTATCCTGAAGTTCTTAGGGAACACATCCAAAAATGTCAAAAAGCCACCTCCTTTCCTTTTGCCGTGAATGTTCCCATGCTCTACCCCAACCTGGAACAGATCATAGAGATCATCATTGAAGAAGGAGTGAAAATTGTCTTTACCTCTGCCGGAAACCCGAAAACCTGGACTCCCTATCTACAGGAAAAAGGAATCAAAGTGGTTCATGTGGTAAGCAGCGTGAAATTTGCCCTTAAAGCTGAAGCCGCCGGTGTAGATGCAGTGGTAGCTGAAGGTTTTGAAGCCGGAGGCCACAATGGCAGGGATGAGACCACCACTTTTACCTTAATTCCCATGGTTAGGGAACAAATCAAAATTCCGCTTATAGCTGCAGGAGGTATTGCCACCGGCCGTGGAATGCTGGCCGCGATGGTTCTGGGAGCCGATGCCGTGCAGGTGGGCAGCAGGTTTGTTGCCTGCAATGAAGCTTCATCTCATCCAAACTTTAAGGAAATGGTAGTGCAGGCCAAAGAAGGAGATACTGTTCTTACTCTAAAAGAACTCGCTCCTGTAAGGTTATTGAAAAACCGCTTTTTTGAGCAGGTAACCGAGCTGTATGCTACAAGCCCTACAAAAGACCAACTCATTGAACTGCTGGGACGCGCAAGAGCTAAAAAAGGCATGTTTGAAGGAGATCTAGAGGAAGGAGAACTGGAAATAGGACAGATTTCGGGATTGATTCATGACATCAAACCTGCAGCCGAAATTATTCAGGATATGCTCAAAGAATTTGAAGCAGCCAAAGCCGAGGTCGCCAGCTTTTAAGAAGAGAATTCTTCCAGCTTTTTCAATTCTTCGTTAACCAATATTTGCCACTTGAGCTGGGCTTCTTTATTCATACTGTGCCCTGTCTCTCTGTCAAATTTATCCTGCATTAGGGCCCGCTCCTTTTCAACATTTTTATAGATCTCCTGCAAAGAAGATTTTACCTCCCTGCTCTTTTTGAAATCAAATTCCACCATCGCTTTCCGAAGCTTTCGTGCGTGTAGTTCTGTGATATCAAAGTGCAGCTGCTCATGAGCTAGCAGGTGGACAGAATTACTGTCTTTCACCCACGATCTCTTCGGATTGAAAAATGATTCTACTTCAAATTGATATTCTTTACCTAAAACAGAAGTCTTAAGCGACCAGGAGTATGAGATGCCCGAACTGGTATTTGCAGAAAAAGGGCTGTTAGGATCTGGTGGGGCCTGAAAATTTTCCCAGGTGAGAACATTTTCCTCCCATCCTATCTTTTCTTCCGGCACCTGAGCCTGCGCTCCTAAAGAGGCTAAAAGAATTAAAAGACTACTTAGAAATGGTATTTTCATAGTGGAAACTAATGTCCAGGACGATATCGGGATGCAGGCTGTACAGCACCGGACATGTCTTTGCTGCACGCTCCAGGATCTTCCTGTTTTTCTCATCATAGGAAGCCGGAAAGCTAAGTTCAACTTTTATGCCTGAAATTCTTCTTGGATCTGCAGCCATAGTTTTTGTGATCCCGGCAGTGGTTCCTTCTACATTAATACCCAGATCTCTGGCCTTAATACCAATAATGGTCATCATACAGCTCCCCAGGGCTGTGGCGACCGTATCGGTGGGAGAAAAAGCCTCTCCCCTTCCCTCATTGTCTACGGGCGCATCTGTAATAAAGGTATTACTGCTTTGTAAATGTTCACACTGGGTTCTTAGATCGCCCAGATAAGTTACTTTTGAAGTCATTATCTAACTACTTTTAAATTGAGGTCCCTTCCGTAGGATAAGATATAAACCGAGTTATTGATATAGCCGCCATCGGGACGTACTTCGTAACTGAATTTATTTTCTACATACTGGGTAGTGCTGTCTGTCTTTAACGACTCATAGAGATTTTCTGCCGAAGCCAGCCTTAACAGAACATCATAAGTCACATCAAAACCTCTTACTGCAGCAGCATTTGGCACTACACCATACTTTTCGACATATTTCTCAATAAAAGCCCGGTTCTTTTCAGGATCAAAATTACGATCAACAGAAGGGTAATGGAAATTGAGTTTCCCCAAATGACTATTGGAAATATTATCACTTTCAAAAGACTTATTCCTGTCGGTTGTCAACAGCGTGATCTTGTATGCATCGGCAATAGAATTGAGGTATGAAGTGGCATTGCTCAATACACCAATCTTGCTCGACTCCAGGATGATCCAGTTAGGACGGGTTTTATCCAGAGCACCTGCAACCTGAGCCTGATTGATGGAACCACCTTCTGAGGGCGTTACCAATCTGGCAGCGGGAAAAGCAGCAGAAAGCCGTCTCCTGTTCTCGGCTGCGCTTCCGTCGGCAATGATCACAAGGTTCTTACCTGCAGAATTTTCTGAAATAAATGAGATCATCGCTTCACGCAGCATCTCGTCTGTAGGACGGGTTTGCAGGTAATTATCGAGAGCGGTAATTTGATTTTTTGAAAGAGGGGAAACCACAGGAATATTCTTTCGCTCCAGGCCTCTGGCGGCTGTTTCTACGGTAGACTGTAAAAGTGGCCCGATCACAGCATCAACATTATCAAAATTTTGGGTGTTGAGCAGCAAATTAACCTTTCCGGGATTTTGCTCGGTATCCAATACAGTAAGATCTGTAGAGATTCCCAAAGTCTTAGCCGAATCTACTGCCATTAAAACTCCGGTGTAGAAATCGAGGGACAACTGCATCACCTGGTCTTTCTTAATTCTTTCGGCATAATTATCAGATGTGTCGGTAACTACAAGTTTATTCTTGTTGAACGGCAACATCACCACCAGGTTCTTTGTCTTATTGTTATTGATCTTACGCTCCAGGTTCACGTATTCTTCAGACTCATATTCACCAACACCTTCAGCAAGCCCAATATTTGGAATTTTAAGCACCATACCCGATTTTAATCCGTCGGCAAGTGCCGGGTTTAGAGACACCAATGAATCGCGACTTATTCCGAAGCGACGCGTAAGACTAAAAATAGTCTCCTGTGGCTGCACCTGGTAGTACTTGAAAAGTTTACCATCTACATCAACCACTTTCTCGACATTTCCATTCCTAACCGTGATCACCATCCCCGGTTGCAGGTTCTGCATGTTTGGATTAAGCCTTTGCAAATCGGCAATGGTAATGTTGTATTTCCTGGAAATGCCGTAAAGGGTTTCCTGCGGAAGCACCACGTGCTCCTTCACACTTAGATCAAATATATTTGAAGGCGAGGGTGAAGGATTAGGATTGTTGGCTATTGCGGCAGGTGTACTTTTAGGAATCCTGATCTTTTCTCCCCTGCGAAGTTCTTCGGAATAAAGATGTTTATTGAATCTTTTAATGTCTTCAATACTCACATTATACTCCTGTGAAAGACTAAAAAGTGTCTCTTTCCGCTTCACGCGATGAGTCACAAATTTTTGATCTTCCTGTGCTGAAGCCTGTATATCTTCATCCCTACCGCTATTAAGGGGCACTACCAGTTTTCCATCAGGTTGTATCCCGCGACGGGCATCGGGGTTGTACCTAAAGAGCGTTTCTTCAGAAATATTGTATTGCCTTGCAATTTCCGCTGTTGTTTCCCCTCTCTTTACAATGTGGTATTTATACTCTTGTGCAAAAGCCTGAACAGCGAACATTTGCAAAAAGAGAAAAAGAACTGCAATTTTTTTCATAGATCATTGTTTATTCCCACTCAATAGTGGCAGGCGGTTTAGAACTTATGTCGTACACTACCCTATTAACGCCTTTAACTCTGTTAATTATTGTATTGGAGGTCTTTTGTAAAAAGTCGTATGGTAGATTCACCCAGTCGGCCGTCATTCCATCGGTAGATTCAACTGCACGCAGGGCAACTACTTTTTCATAGGTTCTTTCATCTCCCATTACTCCTACCGAGTTCACTGGCAAAAGAATTGCTCCTGCCTGCCAAACCTTGTCATATAACTCCCATTCTTTTAATCCATTTACAAAAATGGCATCCACCTCCTGTAAAATACGAACTTTTTCGGGAGTGATGTCGCCAAGAATCCTAATCGCCAGGCCGGGGCCGGGGAACGGATGTCTTCCCAAAAGTTCCTTATCGATCTCCAGCTCTGCTCCTACTCTTCTCACCTCATCCTTGAACAACATTCTCAACGGCTCCACAACCTTGAGCTTCATATAAGCAGGTAAACCGCCCACATTGTGGTGAGATTTGATGGTCACCGAAGGCCCGTTCACCGAGACAGATTCAATAACATCGGGATAAATGGTTCCCTGTGCCAGGTACTTCACATCTTTTATGCGGTGAGCCTCATCGTCAAATACATCAATAAATGTCTTTCCTATCGCCTTACGTTTCCCTTCAGGGTCTGAGATTCCTGCCAGAGCATCCAAAAAACGTGCCGAAGCATCTACTCCTTTTACGTTAAGCCCCATATGCTTGTACTGGTCAAGCACGCTTTCAAATTCATTTTTTCTAAGCAAACCATTATTTACGAAGATGCAGTAAAGGTTCTTACCAATGGCTTTATGAAGAAGTACGGCGGCAACGGTAGAATCTACGCCTCCGCTTAACCCCAGCACTACTTTATCATCTCTTATTTGTTTCTTAAGGTCGGCCACCGTCATGTCTACAAAAGCTTCCGGAGTCCATTCCTGTTCAACTTTTGCGATGTTCACAAGGAAGTTTTCCAAAAGTTGTTTTCCATCTGTTGAGTGATAAACTTCGGGGTGGAATTGGATGGCATAAGTTTCTTCCCCATCAATGCGGTAAGCGGCATTCAGTACATCTGGTGTACTTGCCAGCCTCACCCCATTCTCGGGCAATTCTTTAATGGTATCACTGTGGCTCATCCATACCTGTGAGTTTTCAGTAATATCAGCAAACAAGGCTTCATCATCTTTGATCACCGAAAGATTTGCGCGACCATATTCTCTTATTTCTGAAGCTTCCACTTTTCCACCGTTAAAGTGTGCGAGATATTGCGCTCCATAACATACGGCAAGAACCGGAAGCTGCTTTCTGATCTTTGAAAGATCGGGGTGTGGCGCATCTTCTGCTCTCACAGAAAAAGGGCTTCCCGAAAGTATTACAGCTTTAAAACTGGAAAGATCATTTGGAATCTTGTTGAAAGGGTGGATCTCGCAGTAAATATTGAGTTCTCGAACCCGGCGGGCAATCAATTGTGTGTATTGAGAGCCAAAATCTAAGATAAGGACGTTGTTGTGCATGCGCAAAAATAGGAATTTGAGGTAAAATTAACCCCTGTGCCGACTTATTTTATATCTTTAAACTTAAAATCGTTCAGTTTACCCCCTATGAAATACATTGCTCCCATCTTCGTATCGGTCGCCATAGTACTGGCCGCCTACATTGCCGGTAATTTTTATCTCAAAAGAGCCACTCCCCCCGGAGTCATCGCAGTAACGGGATCGGGAAGTGAAGATTTCACTTCAGACCTTATTGTGTGGGAAGGGACGTTTTCTCAAACCAGCATGGAGCTACAGGCTGCTTTTGAAAGGCTCAATGCAGACAAAGAAACCGTAAGACAGTACCTCATTTCAAAAGGCATAGATGAGAAGAATATCGTCTTCAATTCGGTAAAGACTACCGAGCTTAGAGAGGCACAATACCAGAACGGCAATTATGTAGGAGAAATCTTTAAGGGCTACCAACTTCAGCAAACCGTAAAAATTGAATCTACAGATGTGCCAATGGTCGAAAAAGTATCACGGGAGATCACCGAACTTCTCCAAAAAGGGGTGCAGTTCAATTCTACTCCTCCCCGCTACTACTACACAAAATTAAGTGACCTCAAGATCCAGATGATCTCGGCCGCCACAGAAGATGCCCGCATAAGAGCCGAAAAAATTGCCCAAAACAGCGGTAGCGAACTGGGATCTTTGCGCAGTGCCGATCTTGGCGTTTTCCAGATCATTGGACAGAACAGTGGCGAAAGCTTTACCTGGGGCGGCGCCTATAACACTGCCGATAAGAAGAAAACAGCCTCAGTGACCATGAGGCTGGAATTTGAAATAGACTAAGAATATATCATCTTTAACTGGTAAAAATACCTTCTGAAAATGACATTTTTGGAAGCTATTTTTCTTTAATCTTCAGCTCTTTCCTGAAAGTTTTATGCTGAAGGATTTAACTTTCCAGAAATTCTAATTTTTTCCCAAACTGACTAATTTCCTCTTATCCTTTCGATATTTTTGGGTAAACCCATTAATACAAACCATGAAACTGCATATTTCTTCTGAATTTCGGAAGGTTGCCCTTATAAATTACGCTATTCCTGCTGAAGTAGTGGAGAAATACCTGCCAAAGCACACAAAACCCGATTTTCTCAACGGATTGTGCATGATAAGCCTGGTCGGCTTTCAGGTGAATAAACTGAAGGTGGCCGATGTAAAATTGCCATTTTTGAAGGATTTTGAAGAAATTGATCTTCAAATTTATGTCCGCCGTTTTGATGGTGCAAAATGGCAAAAAGGAGTGGTGGTTATACACCGGATCTTAGAGCAACCGGGCTCTGCCATATTGGCCAATACCATCTTCAAGACAAACTATCATGCTCTCCCCACAAATAGTGCTGTAGAGGAGACACAGGAAGATATTAAAATGATTTATTCCTGGCAGTACAATGATCTACAGCAAAAATTTTGGGTGCGAAGTAACCGTCTCGCAGGACCATACAATAAGGATAGTGAAGCGGCATTCTTTCTTGATCGTCCTTTTGGATACCTTCAATCGGGGGAAAAGACCTACGAATATGGGCTCAATCACGTGGACTGGCATCTTTACAGTGTAGAAGAATATTCCGTTGACGTCGATTTCTCCCGGCAGTTCGATCCTGCGTTTAATATTCTCAATTCCCAAACCCCGCATTCGGTGATCTTTACAGAAGGCTCAACAGTTGAGATTGGGGAGAATGTGGAGGTTACTTCTTGAGATGTGAGATAAAATTTCTCGCAGAGAGCGCAAAGAACTTTCGCAGAGGCCGCTAAATCACCGAAAATATTCAAATGCCAGAATTGTCAAATTTCATTTTCCCGCAGATCACGCAGATTTCCGCAGAGAATAAAAAGACATCCATGAGTATCCGTGGCTTTAAATTAAATATCCCCACATCTTCAAATTAACATATCATCAAATTTTCAGATCAATTTTTCCCGCAGATTTCGCAGATCAAAAAGACACTAGTGTATCCGTGGCAATTAAGCTACAGGATCTAATTTCACACGAAGAACACGAAGGTTCAAATAAGCTCACAAAGAGATTCCGTAAAGAACTCTAAAAACAGAAAATCTGTGTATCTGTGGCTTTTAAATTCACGATCCCAAAAATCTTCAAATTCTCAAATCAACGAATCATCAAATCAATTTTTCCCGCAGATTCCCGCAGATTAAACTACAGGATGCAATTTCACACTAAGAGCACGAAGGTTCAAATAAGCTCACAAAGAGATTGCGTAAAGAACTCTATCAATAGAACATCTGTGTATCTGTGGCTTTTAAATTCACGATCCCAAAAATCTTCAAATTCTCAAATCAACGAATCATCAAATCAATTTTTCCCGCAGATTCCCACAGATTAAACTACAGGATGCAATTTCACACTAAGAGCACAAAGGTTCAAAAAAGCACACAAAGAGATTGCGTAAAGAACTCTAAAAATAGAATATCTGTGTATCTGTGGCTTTTAAATTCACGATCCCAAAATCTTCAAATTCTCAAATCAATTTTCCCGCAGATTTCGCAGATTCCCGCAGATTAAACTACAGGATCTAATTTCACACTAAGAGCACGAAGGTTCAAATCAGCTCACAAAGAGATTCTGTAAAGAACTCTAATAATAGAACATCTGTGTATCTGTGGCTTTTAAAACACGGTTCCCAACCTCTCGACTCCGCTCGAGGTGACATGACCGCTCTACTCCGCTCGAGGTGACCTGGTTTCCACTTGAATCTAATCCCGAATCCTGAACTTTAAATTTTGAATTTAGAATTATTTCATCGTTTCCAAAATAGCATCAATATCGGCTTCGGTGGTTTCGGGATTGATGAAACAGAAACGTGAAATAGTTTCTCCCTTCCACTTCGTGGGTGTCACTAAAGCCATACCTGATTTGTGATTTCTATAGGTCCAGTCGCGGTACTCGTCGGGAGTCCAGCCTTTTCTTCGGAATAAAACTACTGATAAACTCGCTGGCCTTACCAGTTCAAGGTTGTCATCCTGCTCAATCTTTTCCGCAGCAATCCTCGCAAGCTCGATCCCTTTTTCAATGGCAGTGGTATACTTATCGGTTCCGTGCATTGCCAGGGAAAACCATAAAGGCATTCCGCGGACCCTCCGGGTAAGCTGGATCTGATAATCGGAAGGGTTAAAGCCATCTGCACCTCCATCTTTAAAGATCTCGAGGTAAGCCCCTTTTTGTGAATGGGCTTCGGCGGCCAGGCTCATATCCTTATAAAGAATAGCCCCACAGTCATAGGGTGAAAAAAGCCATTTATGAGGATCTATCGTAATACTGTCGGCCCTTTCAATTCCGTTGAAAAGTTGGCGTACAGAAGGTGCGGCAAGTGCGCCGCCACCATAAGCAGCATCTACATGAAACCAGATCCCTTCTTTTTCACAAACATCGGCAATAGAATCCAGCTCATCTATGATTCCGGCATTGGTAGTTCCACCGGTAGCTGCCACTGCAAAAAGCCTTTTTCGGTCCTTCTCTTCGAGCTCATCAATAGCCGATTGTAACGCATGCCCTCGCAGGTTTTCATCGGGACAATCGATCATCACCACATCGGCATCCATCACTTTAGCCATTGCCTGAATTGAGGAATGGGCGCCATTTGAAGTGAGCAACAAAGCCCGCACTCCAATATTGGCCGCATCTTTCTTTCTCCAGGCTTCGCGCGCTGTAACAAGTCCCGAAAGGTTTGCGGCTGTCCCACCACTGGTGAATACTCCAAAAGACTCTTTTGGCAGCCCTGTAAGGGAAACCAGCCACTTCATGGCTTGATTTTCACAGAAGATCCCACCGGCACCTTCCATCCAGTAAGCACCGTGAATACTGGAAGCCGAGGTTACAAGGTCGAACATAATAGCTGCACGTGTAGGCGCAGCCGGCACAAAGGCTAAATGGCGAGGGTGATCTATAGGCACGGTAGCCTTCACCAAAATATCCCGAAACATTTTAAAAGCAACTTCTCCCCCAATACCTTTTGGCGTGACAGTTTCTCCAATCTTTTCAAACAGCTCCTCTTCTCTTTGGGGAGAACCCAGCTCGGGCGTAACATTTGAGATACGGTCAACAGTATATTTCATTACATCGAGCGTCATTTCAACAAGATCGATGTCTATCTTATGCATTTTCGTCATAGCGAAATAATATCAAATTTTAATTCAAGTGGTTGTAGGCTGTCCAGCAGGGCAGGAATGAGAGCATCTCCATATTCAAGATAAAACTCTGAGAAATTATGATGCCTTTCCTGAAGCCCTTTGCCGGGAAATAATTCATTTTGCAGACTTGCAATTCTTGAAACCTCATCTTCAAGCTTTTTTTTCTGGGCTTTTAGCAGCCGTTTTTCCAGGTGATCAAGGCCTTTAAGCTGTTTCACCTCCTGCGCTTTTACAGCATTCAGGAAAGATTTATCAGTTTGTTCGGCCAGGATGTACATTTCCTGAAATTGTTTCACCAAATGCTCTTTTTGAGAGGAAAAGTCGATGTCTATATTGGAAATCCTTCTTACTTTCCGGTTGATCAATTCATGAGACTTCAGGAAAAGCTCGGATAAAGAGATGTTCAGTTTTTGCCTTTTTTGATCCTGCTTTTCTGTTTGAAGCAAGGCCGAATTACGAATCAGAAGTATTGGAAAAGTCACATCTACCTCTTCAAAAAGCTGTTTTAGCTGAAACCAGTACGCCAGTTCACCGCCGCCGCCAATGTAACACAGGTTTGGCAAAATCACTTCCTGATACAACGGGCGAAGCAAAACATTGGGGCTAAATTTCTCGGGATTTTCCTCGATAAACTGCTCCAATTCTTCGCGGGTCCAGGAAATCTCCTGGTCGTGGACAAAGAACTTTCCGTCTCTTTCAATGATGCGCTCCCGCATACCTTCCTGCATGTAAAACAGGTTGATCTCACGCGGATTCACCTGCACCGGGTAACCTTCTTTCTCTAAAGCTTCAGTTTGTTGCTGAACACTATTAAAAGAAACCTGCTCAAAAAGCTCATTTTTGACAGGTGAAATGTACAACCTCTTTAGCTCGGGCTCATGGGCGTCAAGAATGACAAGCCCCTGCTCTTTAAAAAGTTCATTTGCCAGGTAACGGGTGGCATCGGCAAGATTATCGTGCTCTAAATATGCTTTTTTAAACCATTCTTTGAGCTGCTGTGCATTTTTGCTACTCCCAATTTCAGCTGAAAAAAGTTCAAAGACATCTTCAAGACCATCGGTAGGCATTTCTCCCACAGGTCCGCCGGTCTTCTTTGATTTTGGCGGATTCCATTGAAATTTCTTTCCGTGGAGATGGAAAAAACTGATCTCTTCAAAGTCATGATCTTCGGTCGCCATCCAGTACACCGGCACAAAATTGTATTCCGAATACTCTTTTTTAAGATCGGCCGCAAGATTTATAGCGGATACGATCTTGTAAAGAAAATAAAGCGGACCGGTAAAAAGGTTGAGCTGATGCCCTGTTGTCACGGTAAAAGTGGTGTCTTTCTCCAAAAGATCAATGTTCGAAAGACTTGCTTCAGAAGCATTTATATTTTGATATTGACGCTTCAGGGTTTTGACAAGAACGGCACGTTTTTCGCTTCCGCCGTGGCTGCTGAAGTTCTCTTTTTTTGAAAGGATCTGCTTTCCGAAGTTATTGAGGTCAGGGAAAAGCCCGTAAAACTGCTTAACATTCTCTTTTTGATCCAGATAATCGGTTACTAATGAAGTAAAGTAGTTCGTTTCCCGATACGAAAGAGAATTTTTCTGCATTGAAATGAATTTTCGCAAATATACAATTAAGAGCGTTGGCGGTAAAATCAATAAAAAGATATTGAGAACGATAAAGTTTTATATTTACCTCTAATTTGAAAAATGAGATTTTCCCCTATGAACAAAATTACGGCTTTATTCACAGCACTTTTACTGAGTTTTCAGTTAGCTTTTGCGCAACAATCTCCCGAAGAATTTCTAGGTTACCCACTGGGCACCAGTTTCACGCCTCACCACAAAGTGGTTGAATATTTTAAACACGTGGCGGAAAATTCGCCACTTGTGCAGTTCCAAAAATACGGAGAAACCTATGAAGGCAGACCTCTTACCTATGCCGTTATTTCTACAGAAGAAAACCTGCAAAACCTGGAGCAGATACGCCAAAGCCACCTTCAGAATGCCGGTTTAACTGAAGGCACTTCTTCTTCAGCTGCCAAAAAAGGCATTGTATGGCTTAGTTATAATGTTCACGGAAATGAAGCTTCGAGTACAGAAGCGGCCATGAAGACCATATATGAACTGGTAACCAAAAGGCAGGACTGGTTACAGGACTTGGTGGTGATCATGGATCCTGTCGTGAATCCCGATGGCCGGGACCGTTATGTGAACTGGTATAAGCAGGTAAAGGCCACGCCATCTAATACCTCACCCATGGCTGTAGAGCACAATGAGCCCTGGCCGGGAGGACGCCCCAATCATTATCTTTTTGACCTTAACCGTGACTGGGCCTGGGCTACTCAAACAGAGACAAGACAACGCCTGGAAATTTACAACAAATGGATGCCTCACATTCACGTAGATTTTCATGAACAGTACAAAAATGCTCCTTATTATTTCGCACCTGCCGCCGAACCGCTGCACGATGTGATCACACCTTTTCAGAAGGAATTTCAGAAAGAAATAGGATTGAATCACGCCCGCTATTTTGATAAAGAAGGCTGGCTCTATTTTACAAAAGAAAGCTTTGATCTCCTCTATCCCAGCTATGGGGACACCTACCCTACTTATATGGGAGCTATAGGAATGACCTATGAACAGGCAGGGCATGCCGGGCTTGCTGTTGAGACCGATCACGGATATGTACTTACCCTGGTGGACCGGGTACAGCATCACCACACCACCGGACTCTCTACAGTAGAAATTGCCGCACAGAATGTGGAGCGACTTAATGCTGAATTTTCAAAGTTTTACGACAACAGCGGAAAAAATGCAGTGAATTACGTCTTAACCGGGCATCAGGACAAGCTGGACCTGCTAAAGGAATTACTTGACCGGCATGAGATCGAATATGCAATGGCACAACCTGCGAAAGTAAAAGGATATAATGCTCTTGAACAAAAGAAGAGAACTGTGGATGTTGATCAAAATTCACTGGTAGTAAGTACAGCCCAACCAAAAGGCAAGATGGTACGCGTGCTTATGGAACCTTCTACCAACCTGGCCGATTCCCTCACTTATGATATCACTGCATGGAGCCTGCCCTATGCTCATGGCCTGGATGTTTTGAGCACCCAGTCTTCAGTTTCAGGTCTTGATGCTAAGGATACCACCGCAATAAATAACACTCCTGCTCCAGCAGCGGCGGCTTACATTTCTGGCTGGGACAGCATGAAAGACGCAAGATTCCTCACAGCACTTCTTGAAGCGGGGATCATGGTGAGATTTACTGAGACAGCTTTGGAGAATTCCGGAAAAAAATTCGCCCCGGGTAGTCTTATTATCACAAAAAGCGACAACCGAAACAAAGAGGATTTTGATTTACTTCTTGCCAGGATTGCAAACGAACACGGAAGAGAACTCACTGTAACCAACACCGGATTTTCAACCTCGGGACCCGATTTTGGCTCATCACAAGTAAAGATTATAAACACGCCCAGAATTGGCATTTTAAGAGGGGAAGGAACCTCTTCCCTTAACTATGGAGAGTTGTGGTATTTCTTTGAACGGGAACTCAATTATCCTGTCACCTCTATTGATACAGGATATTTTGGGAACGTTGACCTTACAAAGCTCGATGTCATCATACTTCCCATAGGCAGTTACAGTGATCTTTTTGATGAAGAAGGATTAGCAAAACTTACAGATTGGGTGAAGAACGGCGGAAAAGTGATTGCCATTGGCAACGCTTTAAAAACCTTCGCCGGAAATGAGGATTTTTCCCTGAAGCAGAATGAGAAAAAAGAAACCGACAGTATTTCAAAACCAAACCTGGTGCCTTATGCTCAAAGGGAAAGAAATGAGATTAAGGATCTTATAACCGGAAGCATCATAAAAACCAGGATGGACGAAACTCATCCCATGGCTTTTGGATATGAAGACACCTACCTCAGCTTAAAATTAAGTAGTGATAGTTACAGTCTTTTAAGTGACGGCTACAACGTAGGTTACCTGGAGGAATCCCCCGAGATCGTCGCCGGATTTGTTGGAAGTGAAGCTAAAGAGAAGATCAGGAATTCGCTGACCTTTGGAGTAGAACCTATGGGCGAGGGAAGTTTTATATACCTGGTTGACAATCCGTTGTTCCGGGCCTTCTGGCAAAATGGAAAACTTCTTTTCGTGAACTCCATCTTCCTGGTTGACAATAGTGAAATAACTAACTAATAAAATAAATATTCATGCTAATAGATATTCTTCTTTTACTGGTAGGCTTTGTAGCCCTTATCTACGGAGCGAACTTTTTGGTTGATTCCGCTTCAAGCCTTGCAGCTCGATGGGGGGTTCCAAGTATCGTGATTGGGCTTACCATTGTTGCTTTTGGAACCTCGGCCCCAGAGCTCGTGGTGAACGTTTTTGCGGCGACCACAGGGAGTACAGATATGGTGCTGGGCAACGTGCTGGGAAGTAACATTTTTAACGTGCTTGGAATCCTGGGGATCTCTGCCCTAATTTATCCGCTAACGGTAAAGAGCAATACGACCTGGATCGAAATTCCGCTGAGTTTACTGGCGGCAATTTGTGTATTTGTTGTAGCCTCAGACGTTGTTCTTGACGGCGCAACCACAAATCTTATCTCCCGAAGTGAAGGAATTGTACTCCTGCTGTTCTTTCTCATCTTTCTCGTTTACAACCTTATGGTTGCAAAAAGTGGTGGCGCCGATGAGGAGATGGAAACCAAAGATTATTCGGTAGGAAAAGCCGTTTTATTCATTGCTCTCGGCCTCGCCGGGCTCATCATTGGGGGGCGCCTTATTGTTACCAGTGCGGTAAGTATTGCTGAAGTTATTGGCCTTTCAGAAAGAGTAATTGGTTTAACCGTAGTTTCTATTGGAACTTCCCTGCCCGAACTTGCAACTTCTGTTATTGCAGTGAGAAAAAAGAATGTTGATATTGCCATTGGAAACGTGGTTGGTTCGAACATTTTCAACATCTTCCTCATCCTGGGAATTTCGGGGACTATTGTTCCTCTTGGTATAAACCCTGATTCCTTTTTTGATATTATGGTGAACATGGTTACCGGATTACTGCTCTTTATTTTTGTATTTACAGGAAAAGGCCGCAGCATTGAGCGTTGGGAAGGCGCTGTGTTTGTAATCGGGTATATTGCCTATGTCACCTATCTCGTAATTTAATTCTGAACAAGTTCAAATGAAGTCATCACTTAAGTCTTTTTTATTCGCATTCCTGCTGGTTGTGCTATCAGGAAATGCACGGGCTCAGCAAACTGCTGAAGCTCCCGGTTTTGAAGTAGAGTTCGAAACCTTTACCCTTGATAACGGGTTGAAAGTAATTTTTCATGTAGACCAGTCAGATCCTGTAGTGGCGGTTGCGCTTACCAGTCACGTAGGTTCGGCACGAGAAAAGCAGGGACGTACCGGATTTGCGCACCTTTTTGAGCACCTTCTTTTCCTGGAATCGGAGAACCTTGGAAAGGGCGGACTCGATAAGCTAAGTGCCCGCATTGGCGGCAGCGGCGCAAACGGTTCTACCAGCCGCGACCGTACCAATTATTTTCAAACAGTGCCAAATGATGCACTCGAAAAGATGATTTGGGCAGAAGCCGACAAACTGGGTTATTTTATTAATACGGTTACAGAACCTGTACTTGCCAAAGAAAAGCAGGTTGTGAAAAACGAAAAAAGACAGCGGGTAGATAACCAGCCTTACGGCAACACCATGTATGTTATTGACAAAAATCTCTATCCAAAAAACCATCCTTACAACTGGCAGGTAATTGGTTCCCTGGAAGACCTTCAAAATGCCACACTTGAAGATGTAAAAGAGTTCTTCAATCAATGGTACGTGCCCAACAATGTGGTACTCACTATTGCCGGTGACTTTGATACAGCACAGGCAAAACAATGGGTAGAGAAATATTTTGGAGAGATCAAAAGAGGGCCTGAAATTAAGGATCTTGAGAAGAGACCTGCGAATTTGCAGCAGACAAAAAAGCTGTACTATGAAGATAATTTTGCGCAACTACCCGAATTGACCATGGCCTGGCCATCGGTTCCTTCTTACCACAAAGACTCTTATGCTCTTGAAGTTTTGGCCAATTATCTTTCTGAAGGAAAAAATGCTCCTTTTTATAAGGAACTGGTGGCAAACAAGAAGTTGACCCCCAATGTACAGATGTTCAATTACACCTCTGAACTTGCCGGTCAATTCATGCTGCAGGTGAGAGCTTATGACGGTACAGACCTTGACAAAGTGCATTCGGCTGTAGAAGAGACCTTCCGGAAATTTGAGAAAGAAGGAATTTCAGAAAAAGATCTAAAACGAATAAAAGCGGGGCAGGAAACGGCATTTTACAATAGCCTTTCGAGCGTACTGGGAAAAGGTTTTCAGCTGGCCCAATATGAGATCTTTGCCAATGATCCTAATATGATCAATCAAGAGATCAACTACATTCTCGCAGTGACCCCGCAGGATGTGATGAGAGTTTATAAGAAGTACATTCAGAATAAACCCTTTGTAGCTACCAGTTTTGTTCCGGAAGGACAAAAGGAACTGGCGCTGGAAAATTCTGTTGCGGCCGAAGTTGAAGAAGAAGAGATCGTGATGGGAGCCGAGCAGGAATTCAATCTGGAAGAAGAAGTTACTTACAACAGGACCCCTTCCAGTTTCGACCGAACTGTAGAACCTCCTTACGGGCCGTCACCACAAGTAAAAGTTCCTGAAATTTGGGACCAAAAACTGGAAAGCGGACTCGAGGTCTATGGCATCAACAATTCTGAAGTGCCGCTGGTGCAATTTATTCTTGAGATCAAAGGAGGCATGCTGCTGGAAGACCCGTCTAAAATTGGTGTTTCCAATCTCCTGGCTAATATGCTTACAAAAGGTACTAAGAACCGCAGCCCGCAGGAGCTGGAAGAAGCCATTGAATTATTGGGTGCCGACATTCGGGTAAACGCTACCGATGAAAAAATGATCATTAGCGGTAGCACCCTTGCTAAGAATTTTGAAGCAACAATGAACCTTGTAGAGGAAATCCTTCTACAGCCCAGGTGGGATGAAGAAGAATTTGCCCTAGCGAAACAACAGGTGATAAACCGGATTCAGCAGCAAAAAGCCTCTCCAGATTATACTGCTTCCAACGAATTTAGAAAGCTCATTTACGGTGAAAACCACATTTTGTCCCACAACAACCTGGGAACCGAAAGTACGGTAGAAGCTATCAGCCTTCAGGATCTAAAGGATTATTATGCCAGGAACCTCTCCCCTCACCTGGCTTCTTTCCTGGTGGTTGGAGATATTGAGAATGAAGCAGTAGTTGCCGAATTAAAAGATATTACTGAAAACTGGAGTGTCAAAAATGTCATTTTTGAAGACCTTCCGGCAGTACTTCCTCCCGCTGAATCTAAGGTATATTTCTATGACGTTCCGGGGGCCAAGCAATCGGTATTACATATAGGCTATCCGGCTTTGGCAGAGACCGATGAAGATTTCTTTCTGGCCACGGTGATGAATTACCGGCTTGGTGGCGGAAGTTTTGCTTCCCAGCTCACCCAGGAACTTAGGGAAGGCAAAGGTTACACCTATGGCATCCGTTCCGGGTTCAACGGCAGCACTTTTACCGGTCCTTTTCTTATTTCGAGCGGCGTGCGTTCAAATATCACTTTTGAAGCCGTTGACCTCGTGAAGCAAATACTTCGGAATTATCCTGAAAACTTCAATGAACAGGATCTGGAGGTAACCAAAGGCTTTATGATAAAGAGCAACGCCCGAAAGTTTGAAACTATGGGATCAAAACTTCAAATGCTCCAGGAAATAAGCAACTATGATAAACCTATGGACTACGCTCTGCAACAGGAAGAGATCGTGAGAAACATCACTGTTCCGGAAATTAAGGCTCTGGCCCAAAAATATGTCAATCCCGATAAGATGTATTACCTCATTGTAGGTGATGCGGCTACCCAGCTCGATCGTCTGGAAGATCTGGGCTTTGGTGAACCGGTACTTTTAAATCCTTCTGAAAAATAGCATTTTTGGAACCTCTTGAAAATGTCATTTTTGAAACCTCTTGAAAATGTCATTTTTGA
>NZ_JBOJLM010000014.1:0-99859 GCF_050750585.1 Salinimicrobium sp. WS361 | reverse complement strand
AGCCCCTCTGCCCCCTAACCCCCAATTGGGGGAACCAGGGGCGGAGGGCGCGAAACCTAAAGCTTAATTACTTTGCTCAAAGTGTTTTCTTATATTATTATTTTCCAACTATGTCAAAGTTATTAGATGTTAGTATTGAGAATTGAGTATTGAGATTTTTTATCTCACTACTCACTACTAAAATCTCATTACTACTCAACGATTTAAGGTGGTTATAGCAACGGGGCTCACCTCTTCCCATTCCGAACAGAGAAGTTAAGCCCGTTAGCGCAGATGGTACTGCTATTTGTGGGAGAGTATGTCGCCGCCTTTCTTTTAAACCCTTCATCATTTATTTGATGAAGGGTTTTTTTATGCCCTAAAATTAGCATGGCCTGTGGCTACCCCCCGCTGGCGCGGATTTGTAATCCGTACCGTGTTCCACGGATCATGGGATCATGATCAAAACGTGGGGAATAGGCAGGAGGGGGATTGCAGTAGAAAAGCTTAATCTGGAACCAAATCTCAGCACCCCTCCTTCCAGGGAGGGGCAATCCGCCGCAGGCGGATGGGGAGGGTCTCGCTTCCGAAATGTGGCTGGCGCGGATTTGTAATCCGTGCCGGGTTCCACAACAACATCCCGGAAATATCCACAAAAAAAGCCCGATCTTAAAGACCGGGCTTATCCAATTATATTCAGTTTTTAAATCAATCCTAATCTCTCAAAATGCTCCTGGAGATCACAATTTTCTGGATCTCTGAAGTACCTTCATATATTTGAGTGATCTTCGCATCTCGCATTAATCGCTCTACGTGGTATTCTTTTACGTATCCGTTTCCGCCGTGTACCTGTACCGCTTCAACAGTGACATCCATTGCTGTTTTTGAAGCAAAGAGTTTAGCCATGGCCCCACTTAAATCATAATTTTCTCCATTATCCTTATCACAGGCTGCTTTCATTACAAGATGGCGCGAAGCCTCTATTGAAGTATGCATGTCGGCCAATTTAAAAGCTATAGCCTGGTGGTTCATGATCTCTGTTCCAAAAGCTTTGCGAACTTTCGAATATTCTTTTGCAAGCTCATAAGCCCCGGCTGCAATTCCTAAAGCCTGCGCTGCAATTCCAATACGTCCTCCAGAAAGTGTCTTCATCGCAAATTTAAAACCGAAGCCATCTTCGCCAATCCGGTTTTCTTTTGGAACCTTTACATCATTGAAGTTTAGAGAGTGGGTATCACTTCCACGAATTCCTAATTTCTGCTCCTTTGGGCCAATTTCAAAGCCTTTCCAGCCCTTTTCAATGATAAAAGCATTAATTCCCTTGTGTTTTTTTTCAGGGTGTGTTTGCGCAATCACAATGTAATAATCTGCAGTACTACCATTGGTGATCCAGTTTTTTGTTCCGTTAAGAAGGTAGTGGTCGTCTTTTTCAATCGCGGTTGTTCTTTGCGAAGTCGCATCACTTCCGGCTTCAGGTTCAGAAAGACAAAAGGCGCCAATAGATTCTCCTGTGGCTAGTTTTGGAAGATACTTTTGTTTTTGCTCTTCATTTCCGAATTTTTCAATCCCCCAACAAACCAAAGAATTGTTTACTGACATTACTACGGAAGCCGATGCGTCTATCTTCGAAATCTCTTCCATAGCCAACACGTAAGACACTGTGTCCATACCGCCACCGCCATATTCAGGAGACACCATCATGCCTAAAAAGCCAAGTTCCCCCATTTTCTTGATCTGTTCTTTCGGGAATTCCTGTTTTTCATCCCTCTCAATTACTCCGGGGAGCAACTCGTTCTTTGCAAAATCTCGTGCCGCATCGCGGATCATAATATGTTCTTCAGTGAGTTTGAAATCCATTCAGTATATTTTTAGAAAATGTTGAATTTTAAGGTCAAAGATACCCTTTTACATGCGTTTTTTCAATTGAGTTGGCTATTTTTACCGTGATGAACAAAAATAACTATAACGTTGTAGGTGTAATGTCGGGAACCTCCCTTGATGGCATTGATGTAGCCCATGTAAATTTCACCTTTTCTGAAATCTGGTCTTATAAAATTATTGCTGCGGAAACCATTCCTTATTCTCCGGAATGGGAAAAGAAACTTTCTGAAGCAGTAGGATATAATGAAGAACAGCTGCGGCAATTAGACACCGATTATACGAAATTGCTTGGAAATGTCATTTCAGAATTCCTTTCCAAAAATGACATTTTTGACACCCATGCTGTTTGTAGTCATGGCCATACAATAAAACACGAACCCGAAAATGCATACACCCTGCAAATTGGCAACCAACCAGAGCTTCCAAAGATCTTAAATTGTAAGGTGGTATGTGATTTTAGGGTGCAAGACGTGCAGCTGGGTGGCCAGGGCGCGCCTTTGGTGCCTATTGGTGACGAATTGTTGTTTGGCGAATACGATTACTGCCTTAATATTGGCGGTTTCGCAAACATTTCTACAATAAACGGTGGTAAGCGCCTGGCTTATGATATTTGCGCCGTAAACACTGTGCTCAATGTGCTTTCCCAACAAATAAACCTGCCATTTGATAAAGACGGAGAAGTGGCGGCTTCGGGAGAAGTGCTGCCAAAGCTTCTGGAGGAACTCGAAAAAATGCCATTTTACGGACTCCGTCCTCCAAAGTCCCTCGGAATAGAGTGGGTGCAAAAGCACATTTTTCCGCTTTTGAAAAAGTATGATGCTATTCCCGATCTTCTGAGAACCTATACCGAACATGCTGCGGAAATGATCGCCAATGAATTTCGGGATTCTTCCGAAGAAAAAGTTTTGGTAACAGGTGGTGGCGCTTTTAACAAATTCCTGATCCAGGAAATTAAGAAGCGTACTAGAACTCAAGTTGTAATTCCGGCGCCCGAAGTAGTGAATTTTAAAGAAGCCCTGATTTTTGCCTTTTTGGGTGTACTTAAACTAAGAGGAGAGAATAACGTGCTGGGTTCGGTCACAGGAGCTTCAAAAGATCATTCTTCAGGAAATATTTTTAATCCATAATTCTCATTAGATAATAGACAGGCTGCGCGACTACTAAAATCGCCAGTCATAGTCAATATTTATTCATAGGAGGGTAAATACCCCGAGGCTTGCCTCGTTAGTAAATGTTGTAAAGTTAGAAAACGTGTTCCACTAAAATGCTCCGTGGGCTTGCCCCGGAGAAATTTACTTAAGCTGAAATATAAGCAGGATAGAGATGCCAGGGGGCAAATCTATCCTGCCCGGATTTTTAAAAAGCATAAACTGCTGCGAGAACAAAAGAGGATAGATTATCTATTGGTTCCAGGTCCTGGTTTACAAAAACATCCCTGTCAACGCTGTCCAGTCTTAATTCGGGCTTAATAGTTAAGCTTCCAACAGTATAGTTGCCGGTAAGGGTAAAGGCGGTTAGATTCGCATCAGAATTGTACACTACTGTTTCATCGTGGCCATTTGCCAGTTCTTTAAAATATTCGGCTCTTAAGCCGATTGCAAAATTTTCAGAAGTTTGTATTTGCGGGTATAGTGCGACACCATAGAACCCAACATCATCTGTACTATTGTAGGTTGTATTAAGCCCCAGGTAAAAAGCCTCAGAGAAATCCCAACCGGTGGTGAGATCTATTTGAAAAGTGGGATCGAGGCCTGGAGCCTGTTCTCCATAAATGAGATTTAGGTATGCACTTCCGGAACTATTAGAGTAACCAAGTTGAGCTCCAAAGGTGTACACTCCAAAAGGATCAAATTCAGTATAATCTGTGGGGTTCATAATAGCTAACATGGCACTCCAGTTATTGTTTAGTGCGATGTCTGCTTTTAAACCGGTATGGGAAAAAGGGCCATAGGAAAACATATATGAAGTGGAGTAGTTGAAATTATCTACGGGTGAAATCACTTCATAGCCCAAAAAGGTATTGAAATCTCCCAGGGTAAGCCGGACATTCTCACTCACATTATAATAAACGTACAGCTGATTGACAATATTACTGGAGCCCATAGAAAGAAAAACCGCTTCTTCGCCGCGGGGACCAAAAACAAGATCGGCCACGAAGCCTATTTTTTCACCTTCATACCCAAGAATGACATTGACCATTCCTAATGCAAAACCGGGATCATTGGCAAAAGCGGTGGCGGGAGCCTGTGGGCCAGCAATTGGAGTTTCCCCATCGGGGCCATAGACATATTTATTGAGGCCATTGAAATTTGTCCTGAAATAGGTGTCTACAGATCCCCCAATACTAAAACCGGGTAATGCTTCTTCCAGTACTTCAGATTCCTGTGCAGAAACTGAAAGATTCCACAGCCCGATAGAGGCAAAAATTAAAAATTTCTGCATTTTTGTAATAGTGATTTGTTTCATGTTAAAACTTTGTTTGATTAGTTGAAATGAGTTGAACTGGTTTTTTTGAAATGAATTCAGGAGGGGCGCCCTGCCAGGCGTTCCTCCTTTTTTTATTGTTTTGCAGGTTCTACTTTGCCTGCGAACTCGGCATAAGCATCCATACCATGTTCATGAAGATCGAGGCCTTCCGTTTCTTCATGCGTTTCCATGCGAAGTCCCAGGGAACGTTTAATTGCAAAAAGAATCAAAAATGCCGACACACAGCAAAAAGCCCCAATTACAGCAACTCCTATAAGTTGGTTGACAAATTGCTCAAAGCCTGCCAGTGCTCCAAATATCCCAACGGCCAGGGTGCCCCATACTCCGCAAATAAGATGTACGGCTACTGCACCTACAGGGTCATCCAGTCTTACTTTGTCAATAAGTGCAACGCCTGCAACAATGAGTATTCCGGCAATTAGCCCAATTAGAACAGCATCTGTAGGGGACATGAGATCTGCTCCTGCCGTGATACCTACAAGTCCGCCCAAAATTCCATTGAGGAACATAGTGAGATCGTAGTTTTTATACCACATGGTAGATGCAAGGAAAGCAGAAATACCTCCGGCTGCAGCGGCAAGACAGGTGGTAACCAGAGTGAGAGAAGTTGCAGATGGATCTGCAGAGAGTACTGAACCTCCGTTAAAGCCAAACCATCCAAGCCAGAGGATGAAAACCCCGGCTGTTGCTAAAGGTACATTGTGACCGGGAATAGCATGAGAGCTACCGTCTTCTCCAAATTTTCCAATTCTTGCTCCCAACAATGAGATTGCTACAAGCGCAGCCCAGCCACCAACAGAGTGTACCAGGGTAGATCCGGCAAAGTCATAGAACCCAAGTTCATCAAGAAATCCGCCTCCCCATTTCCAGGAACCAGCGATTGGATAAACAATAGCAAGGTATATAATGGAGAACAGCATAAAAGCTGACAGCTTGATCCTTTCGGCGACAGCTCCCGATACAATAGTGGCAGCAGTTGCAGCGAACATACCCTGAAACAAAAAGTCGGTCCAGTAGGTATAACCTTCATTGTAAGAAAGATCGAGAGCACCGTCGGCTACCGGAGCGTGTAATCCAAAAAGTCCCACAAAATAGTCGGGGATAATTCCCATAATGAAAGAGCCGGGATACATGAGGTTAAAGCCAATGAGGCTATAAAGAAGAAGTCCGGTGCAAATGATAAAAACATTTTTAAAGAGGATATTAATGGCATTTTTTTGCCGGGTGAGTCCCACTTCCAGTAAAGAAAATCCTAGATGCATAAAAAACACCAGTGCGGTGCAGACCATCATCCATACGTTATTAGTAAGTAATTCCATTTTTTATAATATTAAGTTGAATAGTTTTGTAAGTAGTTAATTATGCCAGCGAGGGGGTACCTCTTTCTTTTGTTCTAATTCTATAAGCTTCCTCCACAGGGGAAACAAATATTTTACCGTCGCCAACAGAGCCGGTATATGCTGCATCGAGAATTGCCTGTACTGTTTTTTCGAGGAATTCATCAGAAACAACCACAGATATTTTCCTGCGTTGAATATCTGTTGTACTGTAGGCGACACCCCTGTATACATGTCCCTGTGTTTCATTACCTACTCCGGTAACATCCCAATAACTGAAGAAATTGACACCAATTTCATGAAGAGCCTTTTTTACATCGTCAAATTTTGACTTTCTAATGATGGCTTCGATTTTTTTCATAAAGACCTAATTTTGTGTTAAGACACATAAAATTATACTAAAAAACTGTTTAAGTCTAAAAGAATGGGGGTTAAGTATGTAAAAAAATTAGTTTCACATTTTACACCCCTATAAAATTAGGGGGGTGGTAATAAATAATATCTTTTTTTATTACATAAGTAAAATGAAAGCCACTCGTCGGGTTGATATTTTCGTTTTTCAGGAGGAAATCAGGAGAAAAATTGCGCAAAAACTTCAGAAAAAGAAGATTGGGTTCTAAAAAGCTATCAGATAAGGGAGTTCGAATTCATTTCTTGCAAACTCATCTTTTTTGTGAAATTCAAAATATATCATGCCAATAACACTACGCAATTCATAGTTTTTTATATTTGTTCAGCAATTTTTAAATATTATGAAAGAATTACTTAATCTATATCAAAATAAAGCTCCAGAAATTGTTTTTAACTGGAAAGATCCTGAAACCGAAGCCGAAGGCTGGGTGGTAATCAACTCCCTGCGTGGTGGAGCTGCAGGTGGTGGTACCAGGATGAGGAAAGGCCTTGACATGAATGAAGTGCTCTCCCTGGCTAAAACTATGGAGGTGAAATTCACTGTTTCGGGTCCTGCTATTGGCGGAGCAAAGTCGGGTATAAATTTTGACCCCAATGATCCTCGCAAAAAAGGCGTTTTAGAGCGTTGGTATAAAGCCGTGTCTCCGCTGCTGAAAAGTTATTACGGTACCGGTGGTGACCTGAACGTGGATGAAATACATGAAGTAATTCCCATTACAGAAGATTCTGGGGTGTGGCATCCGCAGGAAGGGGTTTTTAACGGGCATTTTAAACCTACCGAAGCCGATAAGATCAACCGTATAGGCCAGTTAAGGCAGGGCGTGATCAAGGTGCTTGAAAATAGCAAATTTTCACCCGATGTTTCCCGGAAATATACTGTGGCCGATATGATCACCGGTTATGGAGTGGCCGAAGCCGTGCGGCATTACTATGACGTTTACGGCGGAAATGTACAGGGGAAGAAAGCCATTATCCAGGGATTTGGAAATGTAGGTTCTGCCGCAGCATATTATCTCGCGCAAATGGGTGCAAAAGTTGTTGGGATCATTGATCGTGCAGGCGGATTAATCAACGAAGATGGTTTCTCTTTTGAGGAGATCAGGGAGTTATTCCTGAATAAAGAGGGTAATTCATTAAAATCGGAAAAGATGATCCCTTTTGAGGAGATCAATGAGCGCATCTGGAAACTGGAAGCACAGGTTTTTGCGCCATGTGCCGCTTCGCGTTTAATTACGCGTGAGCAGGTAGATCAAATGGTGAGTTCTGGTTTAGAAGTGATCTCCAGTGGAGCCAATGTTCCTTTTGCCGACAAGGAGATCTTCTTTGGCCCCATCATGGAATATTCCGATGAGAAGATAAGCGTGATTCCCGACTTTATTGCGAACTGCGGAATGGCCCGGGTTTTTGCCTATTTTATGGAACGCAGGGTACAAATGACCGATGAAGCGATCTTTAACGATACTTCAATTACCATCAAGAACGCGATTCAAAATACCTTTAACCACAATAGCAATAAGACAAATGTGAGTAAAACTGCATTTGAAGTCGCATTGACAAAGCTGGTGTGATGCTATGGTTATGGTAAGCATCTTAATTGTAATTTTTATTATTGGATACCTGGCAATAACGCTGGAACATCCATTAAAACTTGATAAAGCAGTTTCCGCCCTTTTAATGGCGACCGTTATTTGGGCCGGAATCGCTTTTGGTTTTAATAATGGGCTTCTTTCTATCGTAGATTATCACGGGGAAGTTTTTAACGTAACTAAAGGAAACCTGGCAGAACAAATGTGGGGTTTTAAAGCAAATCTCATGCACCACTTTAGTTCTATAAGTGAGATTTTGTTTTTTCTTATTGGAGCAATGACCATTGTGGAGATCATAGATCTTCATCGTGGGTTTGCTATTATTAAGAAAACCATTGTCACTACCGACAAAAAGAAGCTGCTGTGGATACTGGGGTCTCTTGCGTTCGTACTTTCTGCAGTCATTGATAACTTAACCGCTACAATCATTCTTGTTACGCTGCTGCGCAAGCTGGTTCCCAAACGAGATTACCGGGTATGGTTTGCTGCACTTATTGTAATTGCTGCTAATGCCGGGGGAGCCTGGTCGCCCATTGGTGATGTGACCACTACCATGCTCTGGATAAACAACAAAGTAACGGCAGCAGGACTGGCAGAGCATCTCATCATCCCTGCATTATTCTGTTTTATACTTCCGTTTGCTGCAGCTATGCGTCTTAAAGCATTTCAGGGAAAAACGGTTTTAAAGAAGAAAGTGATTGATGATGATTCTGAAAGGTTATTGAGTAGCCGAAAAATGCTTTATGCAGGTTTGGGTGCTATTCTTCTGGTTCCAATTTTTAAGGCAGTTACTGGTTTGCCACCATATATAGGTATGTTGTTTAGCTTAAGCCTTGTCTGGATGCTTTCAGAATATGTAAAGCCGGTGAAAAATATCAGCAAAAACGAGAAGAATTTATACTCAACGCATAAAGCTCTTTCGAATATTGAATTTTCAAGTATCCTGTTTTTCCTCGGAATTTTACTGGCAGTGGCAGGGCTGGAGAGCCTTGTGTTTGGAACTCTTCAGGGGCAGCAGGTTGGCACATTGTTTTATGCCGCCAGTCAGCTTTCTGAGGCGATTCCGAGTATGGACGCTGTAGTGGTCATTCTCGGGGGGCTTTCCGCAGTAATAGATAATGTACCACTGGTAGCAGCTTCTATGGCTATGTACGACTTCCCAATAGATGACAGGATATGGCATTTTATAGCCTATAGTGCGGGTACAGGAGGTAGTCTTCTCATCATAGGGTCTGCTGCGGGTGTAGCAGCTATGGGAATGGAAAAGATCAACTTCATGTGGTACCTAAAAAACATTGCGCCTCTCGCTCTATTAGGATTTTTAGGGGGAGCTGTGAGTTTTATAATCCTTAATAATTTCTTCTAGATTTATATTTGTGCTTTTAGGTTGTAATAAATCAAAGGCTGTTTATCTTTACAATTAAAATTGTATTCTCACGTTACATAAAAAACCAGATACACAAATGCTATACTTTTTTCAGGAAGATGGTCTTGCCCAGGCCGTAGAGGGGGCAGAGCCGGTAGTAGAGGAAAAAACTCTTTCTTTACTTGACTTGTTTCTAAGCGGTGGAATAGGAGGACAGGTGATCATCTTTATTCTCTTTATACTGTTGTTTGCCGCCATATACATTTATTTCGAGAGGTTGTTTGCTATCAAGGCAGCTTCAGAAACAGACAGTAACTTTATGAACCAGATCAAAGATAGCGTACTGCACGGCAATATTGAGTCTGCACGAATTCGTTGTGCCCAGGCTAATTCGCCTGTAGCCAGGCTTACTGCAAAGGGGCTTGATCGTATTGGGAGTCCGTTAGAAGATATCAATACTGCTATCGAGAATGCCGGTCGACTTGAAGTCTACAAACTCGAAAAGAATGTGAGCGTACTTGCTACTATTGCGGGAGCTGCGCCTATGATTGGTTTTCTTGGAACGGTTATAGGAATGGTCATCGCTTTTCATGAACTGGCAACCAGTAGCGGGCAGGCCGAAATGGGGGCCCTTGCAGAAGGTATTTACACCGCGATGACCACTACCGTGGCTGGACTTATTGTAGGTATTATTGCTTATATTGGGTATAACCACCTCGTGGTAAAAACCGATAAGGTAGTGCACCAAATGGAAGCAACAGCAGTAGATTTCCTTGACCTTCTAAACGAACCGGTATAGTATGAATTTAAGAGGCAGAAATAAGATCAGTCCAGAATTCAGTATGAGTTCCATGACCGATATTGTATTCCTGTTGTTGATCTTTTTTATGCTCACCTCGCCGGCTATCACTCCGGAAGCGCTTGATCTTATCCTGCCAAAGGCAAAAGGTAAGACCACGAACAAACAAAATGTGGCGGTGAGTATTACAAAAGACCTTCAGGTATATATCAATAAAGAAAGAGTGAGCAATAGCTCCCTTGAGGCAAGGCTTAAAGAAGTTTTGAGCGGCGAAGAAGATCCTACTATCATCCTGCGGGCTGAAGAAGGAGTGCCTATCGAGAAAGCAGTAGATGTAATGGATATTGCCAACAGGAATCGCTACAAGATCGTACTTGCTGTAAAACCTGAATAAATATCTTTGCTCCTCATTATTCCTCTAATTGTGGAACTATGTTTGCGGCATAAATTTTAAGAGAAGAACAAAGTGAAATACCTGGAAACAGAACATGAACGAAAGTCGATGGCAATAACAGTGGTGCTTCACGTACTGCTTATACTGCTATTGCTGTTCTTTGGTTTCACTTATCTCGATCCGCCACCAGAGAATGGCATAGCCATTAATTTTGGAACTTCAGAAGTTGGTTCGGGTACAGAGCAGCCCACTGAGCCCATAAAAACGGCACCCCAGCAAACTGCTGCTCCTGTAACTCCGGTAGAAACCAACATTAAAGAAGAAGTTGTTACCCAGGAGATCACTGAAGCGCCTGTAATTGAGAAGAAGAAAGAAGAAAAGGTAGTTCAGAAGGTGGAAACTCCGGTGAAAAAGGTAGAGGAGCCTGTCAAAAAACCCGATCCCAAACCTTTAAAATCTACTACCGATGCCCTGAGCAGTATACTTAACGGTCCGGCAAACGACGGGCAGGCGAGAGGCGGAGAGGGTAACGACGAGGCTGCGGGCGATAAAGGAAGCCCCGATGGTGATCCTAATGCCAAATCGTATTATGGAACAGGAATGGGCCTTGACGGGGATGGGAATTATCGTTTGGGAGGGCGTAAAGCTTTGAATAAAGAAAGATTTGTGCAAGATTGTAACGAATCTGGAATAGTGGTGGTTCAGATAGAGGTAAACCGTAACGGGCAGGTGACACGTGCAATACCCGGTGTTAAGGGAACTACAAACAACGCAACCTGTCTTACCGATCCTGCAAAAAGAGCCGCCCTGGCCACGCGTTTTAACAGCGACGCCGATGCACCCGTAAAGCAGGTGGGAACCATTATCTACAATTTTAAACTTACCGAATAACTTTGATGACTTATTCTGAAACTGTTGAGTGGATGTTTCAACAGTTGCCCATGTATCAGCAGGTAGGAAATAAAGCCTATCGGGTAGACCTTCACAATATTACCAGGCTGGTGAAGCAGCTGGGTGAGCCACATAAGCACTTTAAGAGCATACATGTTGCAGGTACCAATGGAAAAGGGTCTGTTTCACACATGCTCGCTTCGGTGTTGCAGGAGGCTGGCTACAAAGTGGGGCTTTATACTTCGCCACATTTAAAAGATTTTAGGGAACGTATCAAGATCAACGGCGAAATGATTTCTGAAGCCGCCGTGATGCAATTTATTGCGGCCAATAAAGCCTTTTTTGAGAAGGAAAACCTTTCGTTCTTTGAAATGACAGTAGGGATGGCCTTTAATTATTTTTCCGAAGAAAATGTTGACGTTGCTGTTATTGAAGTAGGGCTTGGCGGGAGACTTGATTCCACGAACATTATTTCTCCGGAACTTTCTGTGATCACCAATATAGGCTTTGACCACGTGAACATCCTCGGCAATACGCTGCCTAAAATTGCTGCTGAAAAAGGCGGGATCATAAAAGAAAATACTCCTGTAGTGATAGGAGAGTACCAGGAAGAGACTTTTCCAGTATTTAAACGATTGGCTGAATCCAAAAATGCGCCACTTTATTTAGCTGAAGACTTCTGCGGAAGAACTTATACTTCCGATCTCAAAGGGCAGTATCAGAAATGGAATATACGCACAGTTTCTATGGCTTTAGATGTGCTGAAGGATCTTGGATGGGAGTTGGGAGAGGAAGCAGCAGAAAAAGGTCTCAAAAATGTCATTTTTAACACTGATCTTAGGGGCCGCTGGGAAGTGCTGCAGGAAGATCCCAGGGTAATTTGCGATACAGCACATAACAAAGAGGGGCTGGTTTATGCTATGAAACAGCTCCAGGAAGAAAAATTTGATAATTTACACCTGGTTATAGGGGTGGTAAACGACAAAGATCTTACTTCGGTGCTGCCAATTTTTCCAAAATCTGCAAAATATTATTTTTCCAGACCCAATGTTCCCCGCGGACTTGCTGCGGAAGAATTACAGAAAACAGCAGCCGAAAATGGCCTTTTTGGAAAGGTATTTTCTTCAGTTACTGAAGCTTACGAAGTCGCGTTACAAGAGGCTTCTGCTAAAGATGTGGTCTATGTTGGAGGCAGTACTTTCACTGTGGCAGAAATAATTTAATTTTTTTGAAATTATTCTTTGCGTAATTAAAAATGTAGTCTATATTTGCATCCGCATTCAGAGAGAAGCACACTTCAAGAATGCTGAAGTTCATTAAAATTATAGGGCAATTAGCTCAGTTGGTTCAGAGCACCTCGTTTACACCGAGGGGGTCGGGGGTTCGAATCCCTCATTGCCCACACAATTCAAGGCTTCCTTTTTGGAGGCCTTTTTTGGTTTTCAGGGTGATTAGCTCAGCTGGTTCAGAGCACTACCTCGACAAGGTAGGGGTCACTGGTTCGAACCCAGTATCACCCACAAAATGGGAAATTCCCGATTTCAAAAATAAATAATTCCAAACAAACCTCACAGGTTTCCAAAACCTGTGAGGTTTTTTAATTAATAAATTTTCTTAATTCAATACAGTGATTTTATAGGAGAAGTTGGGGCCTCTAGAGCTGTAGCTCATGAGCCCAAAAAAAATTTCAAAACCCCACAGGCATTAGCTTGTGGGGTTTTTTCGTTTTAGCCCCGAATTATTTTATTGTTTTATGTTTTTCACAATTTGTTTAAAATGTAGAAGCTATGTTTTAATTGTTATCTTTAACACATGCCTTCAGGAGAATTTTTGCTGAAGGATAGATCAGGATAATCTTTTACATTAATTACAAAGTCCCTAACAAAATGAAAACTGTAGAAAAATTCGAGATCAACAACCTGTTGCATCAAAAAAGCTATCTCTCCAACGGTGAATTTATTCCGTGGGAAGGAGAAATGGATGAAGTTTATTCCACTATTTCTACCGGCGCAAGCTACAAACCCACCTTTCTTGGCACAGTGCCTCACATGAACGAGGCTACAGCGCTTGAAGTGCTGGAGAGTGCCTGCAAAGCTTATGGAAAAGGACAGGGGGTGTGGCCAACCATGAAAGTTTCTGACAGGATTGCGGCTATGGAACAATTCGTTTCTCAGATGAAGACCAAGAGAGAAGAAGTGGTGAAGCTGCTCATGTGGGAAATTGGAAAATCCCTGCCCGATTCAGAAAAAGAATTTGACCGTACAGTGGAGTATATTTACGATACTATAGAAGAATACAAGCAGCTTGATCGTGACAGTGCGAAATTTCAGAAAAGAGATAAAGTAAATGCGCACATCAGGCGTGGTCCGCTAGGTGTGGTGTTATGTCTGGGGCCATATAATTACCCCCTCAACGAAACTTTTGCCTTGCTTATCCCTGCGCTCATTATGGGGAATACTGTCATTTTTAAACCTGCCAAACATGGGGTGCTCTTGTTATCTCCTTTACTGGAAGCCTTCAGAAATAGTTTTCCTAAGGGCGTGGTGAATGTGATCTTTGGGAGAGGGAGAGAAGTTGCTGCCCCAATTATGAAGAGTGGGAGAATTGATGTGCTGGCGCTTATAGGTAACAGTACATCGGCAATTGCCCTGCAGGATCAGCATCCTTACAAGAACCGTCTAAGGCTGGTGCTTGGCCTGGAGGCGAAAAATCCTGCTATTATACTTCCAGATGCAGATCTCGATCTTACTATAGAAGAAGTTCTCACCGGTACTTTGTCTTTTAACGGGCAACGTTGCACGGCTCTTAAAATAGTTTATGTGCACGAAGATATTAGGGAAGAGTTTAATAAAAGATTCGCTCAACGGGTTGATCAACTAAAATTTGGAAATCCGTGGGAGCCTGGTGTGAAACTTACGCCACTTCCCGAGCCCAATAAACCGGCATATATCCAGGAACTTATAGATGATGCAAAGGAGAAAGGAGCTTCGGTACTCAATAAAAGGGGAGGGGAAACTTCCGAAAATTTCATTTTCCCGGCTGTTCTATATCCTGTGACTTCAGAAATGCGGGTTTACAAGGAAGAGCAATTTGGTCCAGTAATTCCTGTAAAGCCTTTTTCTGATATTGATTCTTTGCTCGACGAGATTGCTGCTTCAAATTATGGGCAGCAGGTGAGTCTGTTTGGCAGAAGTATTAAACAATTAGCTCCGCTAATAGATACTATGGTGAACCTTGTGTGCCGTGTAAACCTTAACAGTGCCTGTCAACGCGGGCCTGATGTTTTCCCGTTCACCGGAAGAAAAGATTCGGCAGTGGGCACCTTAAGCGTACACGATGCCCTGCGTTCTTTCTCAATACGGACTTTTGTGGCGTCAAAAGAAAATGATTACAACAATGCCATCATAAGGGAACTCCTGCAAAGCAGGAATTCGAATTTTGTAAGTACAGATTATATTCTGTAAAAGAACAAGCCCTGGTCTATAGAAGATCGGGGCTTATTTTTTCTTTCAGTTAATTGGAATGGCTTATAGCAGTTCCAGGGCACGTTCCAGGGCCATGCCTCGAGAACCTTTTACAAGAATGACACCCTGATTAAATTCTGAAGGTTGAAACCACCCTTTAAAAGCTTCAAAAGTGGCAAATTTCTTCATCTTTTCTGATTCCAAAGAGGTAGCTGCAAAATTTGAACCTATGAGGAAGATTTTGTCAACTTCAGACTTTGCATAGTTCTCAGCTATTTCCTGATGCTCAGCTGCGGCCATACTTCCCAGCTCAAACATATCACCCAAAATTGCTATTTTCGGAGACAGGTCCATCCTGCTTAGATTGTCTAAAGCTGCAGCCATACTTGAAGGATTAGCATTATAGGCATCCATAATGATCTTGCGGTTGTCTTTAAGTATGATTTGAGAGCGATTGTTCTGCGGAATGTATTCTTCCAGGGCTTCTTTGATCTTTTCTTTGGGTACTTTGAAGTAGGTGCCTATCGCGTAGGCTGCAGCCATATTTGCGCTGTTGTATGCTCCGGTAAGATTTCCTGTAATTTCATTGTATTCGGCTTTAACCCCGGCAAAGGAGTCGTTGCTGGTATATTCCACTTGAACATCGGCCGCTGGAGTGGAGCCGAAAGTGAAATTTTGAGCATATTCCTTTTCCTCCTTTTGCAAAGGGTCATCAAGATTCAAAAAGAGCATTTTTTCGTTCTTTTTTAAATATTTATAAAGTTCTTTCTTTCCTTTTATCACTCCTTCAACTCCGCCGAATCCTTCAAGATGTGCCTTGCCAAAGTTGGTGATATAACCAAAATCCGGGAGGGCGATACTGCAAAGGAAGGTGATCTCCTTTTGATGATTTGCTCCCATTTCAACTATTCCCAGTTCGGTTTCACTGTTCATGGACAGCAAAGTAAGAGGGACTCCTATGTGGTTATTGAGGTTGCCAACAGTTGCTACTGTCTTGAACTTTTTTGACAATATTGCATTGAACAATTCTTTGGTGGTTGTTTTACCGTTACTGCCGGTAAGGGCGAGAATGGGAATTTTGAGGTGCTGGCGGTGAAACGTGGCTAGTTCCTGAAGTGCTGTGAGGCTGTCTTCAACTTTTATAAACCTATCGTTATTTTCGAGGGGTTTATCAACTACAGCGTAAGCTGCACCTTTGTTAAGAGCTTCAGAAGCAAAATCATTGGCATCGAAATTTTCCCCTTTTAAAGCGAAAAAAATACTACCTTCTTTAATTTTTCGGGTGTCGGTGCTAATTCCGGAGCTGGTGAGAAAAAGCTCATGGAGTTGAGGTATGTTCATAAATTAAAGCTATAAAAAAAGCCCTAATTTTATTAGGGCTTTTCATTAATATTTTGACCGAAGATTAATCTCTTGCTGTCTTGTTTTTGTTTAAAGATTTTGACCCTACACGAGACATTGCATTTCTAAACCCGATATAATCGGTTGCCATATCTTGTGGGAAATATCTTCTTTGGGCAGGATCTAACCAGTAAGCCCGGTCTCTCCATGAGCCTCCTTTATATACCCTCACGTTGTCATCTACTAAAGTTGTACGTCCTGTAGATTGATCATATTGAAGGCTTTGACCTCCAAGGCTGTCTACACTGGCTGTATGAACCGGAGAGTTGTACATGCGTTTGTTAGGATCTGCAGTAGCTTCTTCTCCAAATGTGTCGTAGTATCTGCTGGAATTCCTGTCACCATCTCTAAAGTTTCTCTGGTCACTTTCATTGAAGTTGGTGCGCAGGTATGTGTCTTCGGGTGTGATTGGAACAGTTTTAATTTCTCCCGGAAGGTTTCTTGCTACTATTCTTCCATTGCTTAGAGTATCATATTCTATTTCATCAACGCCTAAAACTTTCACAGTTCCATCTTCGGTGATGGCGTGCTTTGTATACACGTTTCCGCGGTAGTAGTTGAAGTCGTTAAATTCGTCATCTACTATGGGGCGGTAAACGTCAGCAACCCACTCAGCAACGTTTCCGGCCATATCGTAAAGTCCGAAATCATTTGGTTCGTAAGATTTTACTTCGGCAGTAATATCGGCACCATCATCGCTCCATCCGGCAATTCCGCCGTAATCTCCATCTCCCTGCTTGAAGTTGGCCATTTGGTCACCACGTTTTCTAGCGTCACCACTTCGGGTGTACTGGCTGTCCCATGGATATTTTTTTCTTCCGCGGTAAACATTGTAGTTTCTGATCCCAACAAGGGCAAGAGCTGCATATTCCCATTCGGCTTCGGTAGGAAGGCGGTATTCTGGAAGAAGAACGCCATGCTTGCGCTGCACGTAAAGGTTTGTACTGTCTTTGGTCATAAAACGGTCAGCTTTATTTCCTCCTCTTACAAGGCTGTCGCTTCCGCCGTACACCTGGTTTGGTGCGTTTAAATAAGTTTCTGTGCTAAAGCCCTGTCCGGGTTCAGCAGCAAAACGAGAACCTTCAGCAGTATAACCCTGCTTTTCAAGACGCAGTTCGTTTACCCTGTCTGTTCTCCACTTACTAAATTCAACCGCCTGTATCCAGCTCACTCCCACTACAGGATAGTTGGCATATGCCGGGTGACGCAGGTAGTTATTGGTCATGGTTTCATTATAACCTAACCTGTTTCTCCATACAAGGGTATCGGGTAGGGCGCCATGATAAATATTTCTATATCTCTCTTCGCTTGGAGGGTATACCCTTTTAAGGTAATCGAGATATTCGAGGTACATTAGATTGGTCACTTCGGTCTCATCCATGTAAAAAGACTGAACGTGTTGTTGGGTAGGCGTGTTATTCCAGTCGTGCATCACATCATCCTGCACCCTTCCCATTGTAAAGGTTCCTCCTTCAACAAAGACGAGGCCTGGGCCTGCATCCTGCTCATCATAATCGGCATTGTAATTAAAACCACCCTCTTTGGAGTTGATGTCCCAACCCGTAGCGCGGGAGTTATCTTTGTAATCCCTTGAGTTGTTACAGCTAAAAAGTCCAGCACTCAAAGTGATGGCAAAAAGAGCTTTTACAGCAACTTTATTTCTCATATTCACATTATCTTTTATAGCAATTAAGGCTCTGCAATATAGTAATTAACGCAAAACTACCAAGATTATTTCAACTGAAACAGAATCCTGTAGTTTCCTGAAAATCTTTATGATAACGCACCTTTAAGGTAATTATTTTATGGGCTGTAAAAACAGCTAATCAAACTTTGAGATGCATTAAGACGCAAAAGTAGTGGTTTTTTGACAACTTTTTTCTTTTCTTTAAGCTTGAGTTGAATTAGTTACAATTTAAAACTCTGTATTTTCGCTTATAACAGGTGTGAATGAAAGAATTTAGAGTTGCTGCACAAGCTTCTGTTAAATTAAACGTTATAAGTAATATTATGGTAAAAGCAGAAATTCGGTTCGAATAATACATTCTAAAGGTTTTCAGGTATATTTGTTAATTATTAATAGTCTTATGAAAAAAATTTCACTCTACACCTTTGCGGTGATTTTGCTCGTTGGTGGGAAATCTTTTGCTCAGGAAGAGCGTAACCGGGTGATCACCACGGCGGCTTCTACTTTAATGATAGCAGCCGATGCGCGTGCTGCAGGGTTGGGTGACCAGGGGGTGGCAACTTCTGCCGATGCCTACTCGCAACAGTGGAATCCGGCAAAATATGTTTTTGTTGAAAGTAAACAAGGCCTGGGAGTGAATTACACTCCTTATTTGAGTGAGCTTGTAAATGACATCTTTCTTGGGAATGTTACCTATTATAACCGAATAAGTGATAGAAGCGCCTTTGGGGCAAGTCTAAAATATTTCAGCATGGGGAACATTGAGGCCCGTGACTATCCTGATGAAGTTGCCAGGATTCTCAGCCCAAATGAATTTACGCTCGACCTTTCATATGCCCTTAAGTTAAGTGAACATTTTTCTATGTCTGTGGCGGGAAGATTCCTTCGCTCCGATCTTAAGATTGCAGAGCTTGATCCCGATGCCAGTGCGGCAAATACTTTTGGTGTAGATGTCTCGGCTTTTTATCAAAGTGACCGTATCACTTTTACTCAGTTTGACGGTCGCTGGAGAGCGGGTGTAAATATTGCGAACATAGGTCCTAAAATAAAATATGATGCTGGGGGGCAGGAAAACTTTATTCCCACAAATTTAAAACTTGGTGGTGGTTTTGATTTTATCCTTGATAATTCTAACCGGATAGGAACTTATCTCGAATTCAATAAGCTCCTGGTGCCTACCCCTAAAGATTTTGACAATGACGGCGACAGGGATGCCGAAGATATTCAGGAATACAACTCTATAGGTGCTATTGAAGGGATTTTTAAATCTTTTGGAGATGCGCCCGATGGCTTTAGCGAAGAAATTAAGGAGGTTACTTATGCGATAGGGGCCGAGTATGTATATGAGGAAGTATTTTCCCTTAGAACAGGATATTTTCATGAAAGCCCGGAAAAAGGCTCACGGGAATTTATTTCTTTTGGTGCCGGTTTTAGACATAATATTGTAGATATAGATCTTTCTTACCTCTTTTCAACTTCCGAAGTGGTGAGTCCGTTAGAAGGAACCTTGAGATTTGGGTTGACCTTTAACTTTGGAGAACAATACGCTCAATATTAGTAGTAAGATTAAATTTCTGGTATTCTTTTGATTATTACCTAACTTTGTGCCTCACAACGAGGAAATAACAAGCTCCCGGACTATTTTAGTTACGGGAGATTTTTTCTAGATAAAGAACAGGAATGAAAAAAATAACAATAAGTGCCGATCTTGCAGTCTACGAAAATAACGCTGAATTGCCCGATGATGTGCAAAAACTGATGCAGGAGGCGATTGATGCAAGGGAGAAATCTTACTCTCCATATTCACAATTTAAAGTAGGTGCCGCGATTCTTCTTGAAAATGGGGAAGTGGTAACCGGAAGTAATCAGGAAAATGCCTCCTATCCGGCTGGTTTATGTGCCGAAAGAACTGCAATCTTTTATGCAGGCGCAAAATATCCAAACACCAAGATCCTTAAAATGGCTTTGACTGCCCGCTCTGAGAAGCAGGAAGTCGCAGTTCCCACACCGCCTTGCGGGTCGTGCAGGCAGGCTATTGCCGAGTATGAAGTAAAGCAGGATCAGCCTATCGAGATCTTCTTTATGGGAGAGAAAGGCAAGGTGGTAAAGGCGCAATCTGTGTCCGATCTTTTGCCGCTCATATTTGACAGTACATACCTATAACGTTTTCGCGCTTTTTCAATAGGAAACTGTTTTTAGTTCCTTTTGAAAATAGTATTTTTGTGTTTCGCTTGGCGCAAGCATCGCTTAGCCTAAAAAATAAGTAGTTAAATGAAGAAAATAACAAAAGCCACTTACATAAAGTGGTATGAGGACATGCTGTTTTGGCGGAAGTTTGAAGACAAACTGGCTCAAGTGTATATTCAGCAAAAGGTAAGAGGTTTCTTGCACCTTTACAACGGGCAGGAAGCAATACTTGCAGGTGCATTGCACGTAATGGATTTGTCAAAAGACAAAATGATCACTGCCTATAGAAACCACGTGCAGCCAATTGGGATGGGTGTGGATCCAAGAAGGGTGATGGCCGAGTTGTATGGAAAGAAAACCGGTACCTCTCACGGTATGGGTGGTTCCATGCATATTTTCTCAAAAGAACACCGCTTTTATGGTGGGCATGGTATCGTTGGAGGTCAAATTCCTCTTGGTGCCGGTCTTGCCTTTGCAGATAAATATTTTAAAAGAGATGCAGTAACCTTAACCTTTCTTGGTGACGGTGCTGCAAGACAGGGCTCCCTTCATGAAACTTTCACCATGGCTGTGAAATGGAACCTGCCTGTGGTTTTCTGTGTAGAGAACAACGGGTATGCAATGGGTACCTCGGTGGCACGTACTTCAAAAAGTACAGAGATCTGGAAGCTGGGTCTTGGATATGATATGCCATGTGGGCCTGTTGACGCAATGAATCCAGAAAAGGTAGCCGAAGCTCTTGACGAAGCTATTAAAAGAGCACGTAAAGGTGAAGGGCCAACATTCCTTGAATTGAAGACGTATCGCTATCGCGGTCACTCAATGAGTGATGCACAGCAATACCGTACTAAAGAGGAGGTAGCCGAGTATCAAAAAATTGATCCTATCACCCAGGTAAAGGATATCATTTTAGAGAACAAATACGCTACAGAAAAAGAAATTAAGGCCATAGACAAGAAAGTTAAAGACCTGGTTTCTGAATGTGAGAAGTTTGCTGAAGAATCTGATTTTCCAGATGTACAGCAGTTGTATGACGTAGTCTACGAACAAAAGGATTATCCGTTTTTACCCCATAAATTATAAAGAATTATGGCAGAAATTATTAAAATGCCGCGCCTTAGCGACACCATGGAAGAAGGTGTTGTTGCTAAGTGGCTAAAACAAAAAGGTGACAAAATTGAAGAAGGGGATATTCTTGCCGAGATCGAAACCGATAAGGCGACTATGGAATTTGAATCTTTCTACGAAGGTACCTTATTGCATATAGGAATTGAAGAAGGAGAAACTGCACCTGTAGATACCCTACTGGCAATAGTAGGAGAAGAAGGAGAGGATATTTCCTCACTTTTGGATGGGAAAGCAGATGCTCCTAAAGAAGATTCAAAATCTGAAACTGAAGAAAAACCTGAAACTTCGTCTGATTCAGATTCTTCTTCTGAAGATGATGCTGAAGGAGGTGAAATTCCTGAAGGAGTAGAAGTAGTGAGAATGCCACGCCTTAGTGACACTATGGAAGAGGGAACAGTTGCTTCCTGGATCAAGAAAGAAGGAGATGAGGTTGAGGAAGGAGATATTCTTGCCGAAATTGAAACCGATAAAGCAACTATGGAGTTTGAATCTTTCTATTCCGGTACTTTATTGTACGTTGGGATTCAGGAAGGAGAAACTGCACCTGTAGATGCTGTTCTGGCTATTATTGGCCCAAAAGGAACAGATGTTTCATCAATAGTTAAGTCGGGAGGGGCATCAAAACCTGCAGCTTCAAAAAGCACCGAAGAGAAAAAAGAAGAAAAGCCCGAAGCTTCTAAAGAAACTTCGCAAGAGGCTACAGCTTCAGATGGAAGTAGAATTTTCGCTTCGCCGCTTGCCAAAAAGATGGCCGATGATCTTGGTATCGATCTTTCTCAGGTAAAAGGTTCCGGAGAGAACAATCGTATTGTCAAAAAAGACATCGAGAATTATAAAACTTCAGGAAAAGCTGCCGAGGCAAAACCTGCTGCTGCGGCCCAGCCTCAACAACAGGCACAGCCGTCTCCGGTACAGGCTTACACTCCGGCCGGGGAAGAAAGTTTTGAAGAGGTGAAGAATTCTCAAATGCGCAAAACTATTGCGAAGAGACTTGCCGAATCTAAATATAACGCACCGCACTACTACCTTACTATTGAAGTAGATATGGCTAATGCTATGGCCAACCGCAAGCAGATCAATGAGATCCCAGACGTGAAGGTTTCCTTTAACGACCTGGTGATCAAAGCATCGGCGATGGCTTTGAGAAAACACCCAAAAGTGAATTCTCAATGGACTGGAGATACTACTAAAATTGCGAAACACATCCACATGGGAGTTGCGGTAGCGGTTGAAGAAGGCCTCGTTGTTCCGGTATTGAAATATGCAGATCAAATGTCGCTTACCCAAATTGGCGGACAGGTGAGAGAACTTGCAGGGAAAGCCCGTAACAAGAAATTACAGCCCCAGGAAATGGAAGGCAGTACTTTTACGGTTTCTAATCTTGGAATGTTCGGGATCACAGAATTTACCAGCATCATTAATCAGCCTAACTCCGCTATACTTTCAGTAGGAGCTATTGTTGAGAAGCCGGTAGTGAGAAATGGGCAAATTGTGGTAGGAAATACCATGAAGCTTACTCTTGCCTGCGATCACCGTACGGTAGATGGCGCAACCGGGGCTCAGTTCCTGGAAACACTTAAGACCTATATTGAAAATCCTGTGACCATGTTGGCCTAAGGAGATTTACAGACTAATAACGAAAAATCCCGCTTCTCGCGGGATTTTTTTATCTTTAGCCGCATGAGAAAATTCACCCTTACCGGTCTTGCAGCTGCAGGCTTTTTAGTTTTTACAGCCTGCGGGCAATCCAAACAAGTGGCTACTGAGACAGCCGCTGTTTCTTTTCAAAAAGAGAGTGTCAAAAATGCCATTTTAGAAGAGGATATTTCTTCAGCCTTAAAATATCTTTCTTCCGATGAACTTCAGGGAAGATCAACGGGTACAGATGGTATAGAGAAAGCTGCTCAATATATAGAGAACGTGTTCAAAGAGCAGGGCGTAAAACCCTTTTTTGACACCTATAGAGATACCTTTGAGGTAAAAGGTTTGACAGGATATAATCTTGTAGGCCTTGTTGAGGGAACAGACCCTCAGTTAAAAGATCAATACATAATTGTGGGCGCGCATTACGATCATGTAGGCCATGCCAAGCCTTTTGAAGGTGATTCCCTGGCCAATGGTGCCAATGACAATGCTTCGGGAACTACAGCGGTTTTGGAGCTGGCTAAATTCTTTGCTGAAAATCCGCCGAAAAGGAGCATGCTTTTCAGTCTTTTTTCTGCTGAAGAATTGGGGCTGGTAGGAGCTGCCGAATTAGCAAAAGAATTCAAAGCTGAAGGAATTGATCTGTACACCATGTTCAATATTGAAATGATTGGGGTGCCAATGAAGGGTAGAGATTACCTGGCGTACCTCACCGGCTACGAAAATTCCAATTTAGCCGAAAAATTCAATGAATATTCTGAAGCCCAGGTTTTGGGATTTCTACCTGAAGCTAAGCAGTACAGTCTTTTCCAAAGAAGTGACAATTATCCCTTTTTTAAGGAATTCAATGTGCCGGCACAAACCATCTCAACTTTCGACTTTACAAATTTTCCCTATTATCATCATGTAAAAGATGAATTTGAGGAAATGGATGTAGCTCATATGGAAAACCTCATTGAAACCATAATTCCGGGAATTGCCGGTATGGCAAATAGCACACAAAAAGAAATAAAACTCAAGGAGCAATGAAAAAGATAGTGATCACCGGTACCAGCCGGGGAATAGGTTTAGAACTTGTGAAGATCCTGGCCGAAGCCGGACATGAAGTACTAGCATTATCCCGAAATCAGGATTCCATTAAGAAGCTGGACCTGGAAAATGTGCATTTCTTTGAATTTGATATTACCAGAGAAGAAGACCTTCAGAAGGCTTCAGAATTTGTGAAGGAACAATGGGGCGGCGTAGACATCCTTATAAATAATGCAGGTGCCATTATAAATAAACCTTTTGAAGAAATAACTTCCGAAGAGTTTGAGAGCGTGTATAAAGTGAATGTCTTTGGTGTTGCCGCTCTTACCAGGAAATTGTTGCCTTTAATAAGTAAAGAAGGGCATGTAGTTACGGTAAGCAGTATGGGCGGAGTGCAGGGTAGTATGAAGTTCCCTGGTCTTTCGGCATATAGCTCGAGTAAAGGTGCAGTAATAACACTCACAGAACTTCTTGCTGAAGAATACAAAGAAAGCGGCCCCGCATTTAATGTGCTTGCTTTGGGTGCGGTACAAACAGAAATGCTCCAGGAGGCTTTTCCAGGTTATAAAGCACCTCTACAACCCGGGGAGATGGCGCAGTACATCGCTAACTTTTCTCTTACCGGAAATAAATTTTACAACGGTAAGTTGTTACAGGTTTCCAGTAGTACACCATAACAGGAATGAAGCATATACTTGAGAAATATATCCCTACCCATGCTGTTGAACCAATATTCGGCTTAATTAAGGCCAATAATGTTCACCTTAAAATTGTGAACGAAAGAAAAACCCGACATGGCGATTATCGCAGTTTGCCGGGCGGGGTTCATCAAATTACGGTGAATGCAAGTCTCAACGAGTATCGATTTCTTATTACCCTGGTTCATGAAATAGCACACCTGGTGGCTTTTGAACATTTTGGAAGGCAAATTAAACCTCATGGGGAGGAGTGGAAAAGATGTTTCCAGAAGCTCATGCTTCCATTTATTAGGCCCGAGATATTTCCGGTGCAGTTACTGCCTTTAATTGCGAGGCATTTTAAAAATCCGAAGGCGAGCAGTGATACAGATGCTCACCTTTCGGTAGCTCTAAAACAATTTGATGCCGAGAATGACAAAAACTATATTTTTGAAATTCCGCAGGGAGGGGTTTTCAGAATATACAATGGCAGGATATTTAAAAAAGGCGAACGGCGTGTAAAAAGATATGAATGCGTAGAAGTGAAAACAGGCAGAATTTACCTGTTCCAGCCCAACGCAGAAGTGGAATTATTAAAAACAGCCAATTGATATGAAGGAGAATAATTTTGCAGTTTTAATGGCTGGCGGGGTAGGCTCCAGGTTTTGGCCGGTGAGTACCGCAGCAAAACCGAAACAGTTCAGGGATTTAATGGGTAAGGGGGAAACCCTTATTCAAACCACTTTTAAGCGCCTCACGCACTTAGTGCCTGCAAAGAATATATATGTACTCACCAATGAAGGTTATGAACACCTGGTGAAGGAGCAGTTGCCCGAGCTTGGCGAGGAACAAATTTTACTGGAACCGGTAATGCGTAATACCGCCCCGGCTGTGTTACTTGCGGCTCTAAAGATTAGAAAAAAGAACAGTGATGCGGTGATGATCATGGCTCCCAGTGATCATTGGATAGAAGATGAACAGGCTTTCCTAGATGATATCACTATCGCTTTTGAAGCGGCACGGGAACAGGACAAGATCCTTACTTTGGGAATAAAACCGACTTTTCCCAATACCGGTTATGGGTATATCAAATTCAATCCGTCGGCCCCGGGGAGAGTGAAGCCGGTGGAGTTATTTACTGAAAAGCCTTCTTATGAGGTCGCTAAAGATTTTCTAAAGAGTGGGAATTTCTTGTGGAATGCAGGCATCTTCGTCTGGAATGTGGACTATATAATCAGGTCATTTCAGAAAAACCTGGAACAAACTTTTGAGCTCTTTTCAAAAGGGGAGGCGATATATAATACTTCCGAAGAAAAGAGTTTTATCAGGGAGAATTATCCGGCGGCAGAAAATATTTCGATTGATTATGCCATTTTAGAGAAGGAACAGGGTACTATTGATGTGATCCCGGCTTCTTTTGACTGGAATGACCTTGGCACCTGGGGTTCTCTTTATGAAGAGACAGGAAAGGATGAAGATGGTAACGTGGCGCTAAACGCCCGTCTTTTTGCTGAAAATGCCACGGGAAACCTGGTATCTTCAGACAAAAATAAAGTGGTGGTCATTGAAGGATTGAAAGACTGTGTTATAGTAGACGAAAATGAGATTTTGCTCATTGTGCCGCGGGCAAAAGAGCAGGATATTAAAGGAATCAGAGAGCGGGTGAAAGAAAAATTCGGTCAAAATTTGGGCTAGAGAATGGAAGATACATCAGGAAGTGGTACAGCAATGCCGGCAGGGCATGTGAACAAGGGCAAAACTGCTCTTCGGGAGATCAAGGAGTTTTTAAGGGAGCTTCTCGATATTCATGATGACACCGACAGGGAAACAACCCTGGAAACGGTGAAACGGGACATTTCCTTTAAAGGTCACAATGCCTGGATTCTCATATTCTCCATTTTTGTGGCTTCTATTGGCCTTAATGTGAGTAGTACTGCTGTGGTAATTGGTGCCATGCTTATTTCTCCTTTAATGGGGCCAATTGTAGGGATTGGTTTTTCTGTAGCTATAAATGATATTGACACTTTAAAACGAAGCCTCGTCAATTTAGGGGTGATGGTGTTCTTAAGTGTACTCACAGCTTATTTGTATTTTTTGATCTCTCCAATTAAAGAAGAAACACCTGAGCTTGTAGCCCGGACTTATCCTACAATACTCGATGTTTTAATTGCCATTTTTGGAGGTTCGGCGCTTATTATAGCCAAAACAAAAAAAGGGGCAATAGCCAGCGTTATTATGGGTGTGGCTATAGCCACGGCACTTATGCCGCCACTCTGTACGGTGGGATATGGGTTGGCAATAGCTAATTGGGAATATGCAGGGGGAGCTCTTTACCTTTTTACCATCAATTCCATTTTTATAGCCCTATCCACTTTCTTAATGGCGAAACTACTGCGTTTCCCATTAGTTAAGTACGTGAACAGCAAACGTAGAAGGAACACCGCACGTTTGGCTTCTTTGGTGGCAATCCTCGTAATGATACCCAGTATTATTTTATTTGTGAATTTACTGAGGGAACAGGTGTTTGTAAGTAAGACAAAAGAATTTGTTCACGAAGTGGTGAATTACCCCGGGGCCGAAGTTGTTAAATTTGAACAGGATTACAAGACCAAGATTATTGAAATCTACCTGATTGGCCGCCCGGTGCCACAAGAACAAATTGAACAGTGGGTGCAGGCTATTACGCAGGTTCCCAACCTGGAGGATGTGGTGCTCGAAATACACCAGGGATCTGACCAAAGTTCTGAACTGGCCAGCCGACTTTCTACCGAAGTGAGGGCAGGAATCCTTGAGGATCTTTATGTGAAAAATCAGCAACTGGTGGAGAATAAAGATGCCCGTATTCAGTTGCTCGAACAGGAGCTGGTAAAATATAGAAGTACCGGGATTCCTTTTGAAAGCGTTTCAAGAGAAGCCAAGATCAACTATTCCGAAATTCAGGAGATGAGCTATGCCAATAGTCTTGTCACGAACTTCTCGAAAATTGATACTATTCCAACCTTCAATGTAAAATGGTCATCCAAATTGAATGCTGCAGCACGTAGATCTCAAATGGATAAGCTCGAAAAATGGTTACAGGTGCGCCTATCTCTGGATACTCTTGTTGTAAGAACTGTAAATTAGCCTTAGAGGCCCTGTTGTTGGGCGTCCCGCACTTTCTTAAATAAATCGGAGGAGTAGACGAAATCTGTTACTGTTTTGTCGTCAGTTTTAAAAACCTTGCTTTTGTCTCCTTTCCATGCCAGTACCCCGTCTTTCAAAAAGGCGATATTTTCACCAATTTCCAGTACCGAGTTCATGTCGTGGGTAATCACTACGGTGGTGATATCATATTCCACAGTGAGTTCGTGAATTAGATTATCTATCACCGTGGCAGTACGTGGATCAAGACCTGAGTTGGGTTCATCACAAAATAAGTATTTTGGACGATTAACAATAGCCCGGGCAATAGCTACCCTTTTTTGCATCCCTCCACTTATTTCTGCCGGATATTTGTTTCCCGAATCGGAAAGGTTCACTCTTTCAAGCACCTCATCGACCCGGTCTTTGAGCTCTCTTTTTTTCTTTTTGGTAAACATTCTCAAAGGGAACATGACATTTTCCTGAACGGTCATGGAGTCAAACAAGGCTCCTCCCTGGAACAGCATACCCATTTCCTGTCTCAGTTCTCTTTTTTGCTCATCGGTAAATGACGAATAGGCTTTTCCGTCGTACTCAATAGTACCTTCATCTGGAGTGAAAAGCCCAAGCATACTTTTCATCAAAACACTTTTACCCGAACCCGATTGCCCTATGATCAGGTTTGTCTTACCGGTTTCAAATACGAAATCAATACCTTTAAGGATGTGCTCGTCATCAAAACTTTTCTTTAAACCTTTTACTTCGATCATTAGCTAAGTAGTAATTGAGTTACTATGTAATTCGTGATAATAATAACAACACTGGTCCATACAAAAGAGGTGGTACTTGCCTGTCCCACTTCCAAAGAACCTCCTTTCATGTAATAGCCATGGTAGGAAGGTACAGTGGCCAGGATAAAAGCAAAAAGGAAGGTCTTGAAAAACGCATAAAAAAGATGGTATGGATCAAATTCTTCCTGTAATCCCTGTAAAAAAACATCTGCCGGTACAAATCCTCCCATCACTGCTGCCGTGTAAGCTCCCAAAATTCCCAGGAACATTGAAATAGCAATGAGGAATGGGTACGTGAGCATGGCGATGATCTTTGGGAAGACCAGGTAGTTGAGGGAATTGATCCCCATTACCTCGAGCGCATCAATTTGCTCGGTAACCCGCATTGAACCTATACTGGAAGTGATGAAAGATCCCACTTTTCCTGCCATAATGATAGAAATAAAAGTAGGGGCAAATTCCAGGATGATAGACTGTCTTGCAGCAAAAGCAATTAAACTTTTTGGGATTAACGGGTTATTCAGGTTGAGTGCCGTTTGTAAGGCAACAACTGCACCTATAAAAAAGGATAGGAATGCAACAATCCCCAGAGACCCTATAATAACTACGTCTATTTCCTTAAAGATCAGTTCCTTTAAAACCGAGCGTTTGGTCATTCTTCCAAATACGCCCTTTAACATTAAAAAATATTCCCCAATAGACTGCAGGTACCTCATTGTAAGCTTTTGTTCTGGCTAAAATACTAATTTTTGAAAGAATGTATTTAAGCTTAACTTAATCTTTATACTCCTTAAACTTTGTATTTTTACGACACTAAAAATTTTACAATGAGATATTTTATTCAGATTGTCCTGTTGTCCTTCTGTTTTGCGACAGTTAGTGCACAGGAAGCCCCTCAACGATCTTTTGATCCTGAAAAAGACCTTCATGCCACCCCAAAACTCGTAGTGGGAGTGGTGGTAGACCAAATGCGATATGACTATATCACCAGGTTCTGGAACCACTTTGGTGATGATGGTTTTAAAAGACTTGTTTCTGAAGGTTTTAACTTAAGAAACAACCATTTCAATTATATTCCTACATACACAGGGCCGGGGCATGCTTCGATTTATACTGGTACATCTCCTCAAACCCACGGAATTATTGGGAATAACTGGTATGATAAGTTTGATAAGGAATATGTGTACTGTGTAGAAGATTCCACAATAGATCCCGTGGGGACTGAAGACGAGGCGGGTAAAATGTCACCGCACCGCTTGATCACTACCACAGTGGCCGACGAAAACAGGCTGCATACACAAATGAGAGGGAAGACCATAGGGATAGCCTTAAAAGATAGAGGTGCTGTTCTTCCGGCGGGTCATACGGCCAGTGCAGCGTACTGGTTTCATGGTCAGGATGAAGGCAGGTGGATCACCAGCTCTTTCTATACTAAGCAATTACCTCAATGGGTGCAGAAATTTAATGCTTCTGGAAAAGCAGACAGCTACCTAAAACCCTGGACTACTTTATCAGACATCAATACTTACATTGAAAGCGGTACTGATATCAACAATTTTGAAGGTGGCTTTAAAGGAAAAGCCGACACCGGATTTCCTTACGACCTAAAGTCTCTAAAAGAGCAAAATGGAGGTTATGATATTTTAAAAGCTACTCCATACGGAAATAGCCTTACTGCCGACTTTGCTATTGCAGCTCTTGATGGAGAACAATTGGGGCAGGATGCCGACACCGATTTCTTAACGGTAAGCTTTTCTTCAACAGATTATGTGGGGCATAACTTCGGCGTGAATTCAAAAGAGGTACAGGATACTTACGTAAGGCTGGATCGCGATCTTGGAAAACTGCTGAAGGCGCTCGATCAAAAAGTGGGAGAGGGGAATTACACTTTGTTCCTTACTTCCGATCATGGGGGAGTTCAAGTACCTGCTTACTTGGAAACCGTCGGGATTCCATCAGGATATTTTGAGTGGGACAAGCTTAAAAAAGAGCTCAATAATTTTCTCAGTAGTAAATTTCAGAAAGATAACCTGGTAGAGAACATTTCGAATAATCAAATCTTCTTCAACTACGATGAGGTCTTGAAAATGGACATTTCTTCCGAAGAACTTCAGCAGGAGATCATGCATTTTCTGCTTCAGTATGAAAATATCAGCAGGGTGTTCACCAGAAGTCAGTTGCAATCAGCCAGTTTTTCAGAAAAAATTGCATCGGCTGTTGATAACGGATTCAATCAAAAAAGGAGTGGTGATGTTGCGATAATTCTTGATCCTTCGGTGATTTCTTATTCCCGTACCGGCTCAACGCATGGTTCGGGTAATAACTATGATACTCATGCGCCGCTTATTTTCTTCGGAAAAGGGATCAAAGCGGGCAACAGTCTCGAAAGAACTGAAATAGTAGATATTGCACCAACAATTTCTGCGCTATTGGGGATCCCGTTTCCTAATGGGGCCACAGGGCGGCCGTTATACATGGTCTTTGCCAGGTAACTAGAAAATTTTTGACAGCATTTTTTTATACCGGAGCCTTCTTATGAAGGCTCCTTCTTTTTTATCTACCAAAAATGGCATTTTTGAATCCTTAGCCCTTCTATAGCCTTCCATATAATCTAATGCAAGCGCGGCATTTCCTTTTTTAAGGGCGAGCTTGACCGAAGCAATCGAAGTAATAACCCAGCCGTAGCGCAGCTTGTAAAAAGCTTCTCCCTGTTTCCATTTGGCGGCTTTGTTATACGTGAATCCGGTGGGGCGAAGGTGTTTAACAGCTAGAGAGGCGTCGGTTTTGATCTTCCAGCCGTGAAACTGTGCCAGTAACTCATCAACGGTATCCCAACCCATAGAAGGTTTAAGTCCGCCAATGTCTTCAAAACAGGCTTTTCGATAAGCTTTTAAGGCTCCCCGAATATGGTCTTTTCCGGTTAAATTTTCCAGCTGCCATTTTCCGTCTTTTTCCAGCTGACAAAACCCTCCTGCCATTCCCACTTTTGGATCTTCCTTAAAATGCCTGCTAATAGTTTCGAGGTAGTCTTCTGGAAAGATCAAATCGGCATCAAATTTACAGATGACCTCATAGTTTTGATCCAGATGGTTTAATCCGTAGTTAAAGGCGTTTACTACTTTGCTGCCGGGCAAATGTGCTTCGGAAGAAGTGGTACTCACAAGGGAAATGAAAGGGAATTTATCAGCATAATCTTTCACTACCTGTGCTGTAGCGTCCGAAGATTGGTCGTCAACCACTACCAGCTTTTTGGGCTGCAGGGTTTGTTCAGAAAGCGACTTCAGGGTTTGCCCTATAAATGCTGCCTCATTATGTGCAGGGATGACGATGTAGAATTTCACTGGTTCAAAACTTTCAGTAAAAGTACAATTTCTGAGCCTCTGTTTCCGAAGCAGGAGAGATTAGAGTATCACTGTAATTACGCTGTATATTGCTTCAATAGAAAAAGAGGTGTCAAAAATGCCATTTTTGACAGGTTATTTTTTCTCGGCGTACACGGCGTAGTAGCGTGGCGTGAACTGTCTAAGCAGCGGCCTTACTCCAATCTTCTTTACAGGGTTTGTCCATTTGTGCCGTTCCTTTATTTCCCAGCCGGCTTTCTCCAGCAGCCAGTCAAACTGCCAGTCTTCAAACTCGTGGTAGTGCCTGTCCCATTTATCGGTTTTACTGCGATAGGCGGGAGAGAACCACAGGCTTAATGGGATGGTAGTAACCAGTTTTTTAGCGCGTATGTCCCGAAGTACATTAAATGGGGCTACAAGATGCTCAAAGATCTCAAAGGCAGTGACAATTTCTGCATTAGAATTTTTTACACTTGTGGTGTCCAAATCCAGGTCTTCACCTGTAGTATTGGTGACCTGGTAGCCCTGTGCTTCCATTAGCTCACTAAACGGATTTCTCACGCCCAGGTCCAGAATACTGGCGGGAGCAGGAGCAACATGGGTTAAGAATTCAAGGGTTTCTTTATATCGCTTGTTCGGGAAACTCTTTTCGTACATCTAGAACTGGTACACAATGGCATTAATATTCATCCCGGCACCCACGCTGGCTAAAATGATCACATCTCCTTTTTCAAGGGTCTGGCCGTCCATCTTTTTCTTCAGAATAAGGTCGAGCAGGGTAGGTACGGTAGCCACACTACTGTTGCCAAGTTTATCAATACTCATTGGCATTATACCCTGCGGCACCTGTTGCCCGTAAAGCCTGTAAAAACGTTTTACAATGGCTTCATCCATTTTTTCATTTGCCTGGTGAATGAGGATCTTCTTAATATCTTCTATCTTTTTGCCGCTTTTTTCAAGGCAGCTCTGCATGGCAGCGGGAACATAGCTTAATGCAAATTCGTAGATCTTACGGCCGTGCATTTTTATGTATCTGCGGTCATCTGTAGCTTTAGCGTTATTTGATTTTCCGAAGAAAATAAAATTAGCTTCTTCAAACGAGTGGGTGGCACTTTCATGGGCCAGGATTCCTCCTTCTTCTTCACTGGTTTCAATCACGGTAGCTCCTGCTCCATCAGAGTAGATCATGGAGTCCCTGTCGTGCTTGTCTATTACCCGCGATAGAGTTTCAGAACCTATTACAAGGCATTTTTTTGCCATGCCGCTTTGTATGAAAGCTTTTGCTTGGATCACTGCTTCAACCCATCCCGGGCAGCCAAAAAGTATATCGTAGGCAACGCATTTTGGATTCTTAATGCGCAGTTTATGTTTTACCCTGGTGGCAAGACTGGGAACGGTGTCGCTCTGTAGATCACTGTGAAGTACATCGCCATAGTTGTGGGCAACGATTATATAATCGAGTTCTTCAGGATCAATACCGGCATCTTCTATTGCGCTGTTGGCAGCGAGATAAGCAATGTCAGAATTGTTAAGCTCATTGTGCACGTACCGCCTTTCAGCAATACCGGTTATAGCTTTAAATTTTTCAATGATAACTGTATTGGGCTGGGAAAAGTTTGATCCATCCTCATATAAAAATTCATGTTTTTGAAAGTCTGAATTTTTTTCAACTCTGCCTGGGATGTAACTTCCCACCCCTGTGATTTTTATGCTCATTCTGTGTCAGTTATAAAGTTGACAAGTCTCAAAATTAATAAATGTTATGCCGCTTTCCCTATATTTTTTGCATTAAAATACACTTTTGCGGCATCTGTAAAGGATTTGATAAAAACTTCTACTATGATTAAAAATAGTGAAATTTTCTGCTTTTTTGTTAATGAATTGTTAATGAGAGCAAAGCAAAAAAAACCGGAGGTGATGTGCCTCCGGTGTTTCTCTTTTTAATCTTCCATATATTCTTCTATGGGCGCACAGGTGCAAATGAGATTCCGGTCTCCAAAGGCTTCATCAACCCTTCGAATGGAGGGCCAGAATTTGTTATCGGCCAGGTAATCTATAGGGAAGGCTGCTTTTTGCCTGCTGTATGGGAAATTCCACTCGTCGGTAGTCAACATAGCCAGCGTGTGAGGGGAATTCTTCAGCACGTTGTTAGGTTCATCTTCTGTAGCTTCGTCAATCTCTTTACGTATAGAGATAAGTGCATCACAAAACCTGTCAAGTTCAGCTTTACTTTCACTTTCGGTAGGTTCTATCATCAAAGTTCCGGCAACAGGGAATGAAACTGTTGGGGCGTGGAAGCCGTAATCAATAAGCCTTTTAGCAATATCGGTCACTTCAATTCCTTTGGCTTTAAATGGGCGGCAATCCACAATCATTTCGTGGGCAGCTCTTCCGCATTCTCCGCTGTAAAGGGTTTTGTAGTGTTCTTCTATACGAGATTTAATGTAGTTGGCGTTTAAAATGGCAAATTGCGTCACCTTTTTAAGGCCTTCTGCGCCCAGCATTTTGATATAGCCATAAGAGATAAGGCAAACAAGCGCAGATCCCCATGGGGCTGATGAAATTGCGGTAATAGCATCATCACCACCTGTTTGTACTACCGGATTCCCTGGTAAGAAGGGCACAAGTTGTTTTGCAACACATATTGGGCCTACACCCGGGCCACCACCGCCATGCGGAATAGCAAAGGTCTTGTGAAGGTTGAGGTGGCAAACATCGGCGCCAATTGCCCCTGGACTGGTTAGGCCTACCTGTGCATTCATATTTGCACCATCCATATAAACCTGCCCGCCATACTGGTGGATAATATCGATAACTTCAATAATGGCCGACTCAAATACTCCGTGAGTTGAAGGGTAGGTCACCATGAGTGCCGCCAGGTTATCTTTGTGTTTAAGGGCTTTTTCCTTAAGATCTTCTATGTCAATGTTGCCCGATTCGGTAGACTTAGTTACTACCACTTTCATTCCGGCCATCACTGCTGAAGCAGGATTGGTACCGTGAGCTGATGATGGAATAAGACAAATATTCCTGTGAGATTCCCCGCGAGATTCATGGTACTTTCTAATCACCATGAGCCCGGCATATTCTCCCTGTGCGCCCGAGTTTGGCTGTAGGGAAGTGCCGGCAAATCCTGTAATTTCTGTGAGTTGTTCTTCCAGTTTTTTCAGAACAATTTGATAACCTTCTGCCTGCTCTACAGGAACAAAAGGATGTAAATTCCCCCACTGCGGATAGCTTATTGGGAGCATTTCGGCTGCGGCATTAAGCTTCATGGTGCATGAACCCAATGAGATCATGGAATGATTAAGGGAAAGATCCTTGCGCTCTAATTTCTTGATGTATCGCATCAACTCTGTTTCTGAATGATAAGAGTTGAAGACTTCATTTTTAAGGAATTCCGTTTTGCGTTCTACTGAAGCGGGAATGTAATTCTTTTCTGAAAGCTCTGAAGCTTTAACGGCTTCTTTACCGGCGGCTTCAGCAAAAATTGCAAGAATGATATTTACATCATCAAGGTTTGTAGATTCATTCAGGGAAATTGCCACTACGTCTGGAGACGGGTAGTAGAAATTCACCTCATTTCGTTCTGCAATCCCCTTTACTTTTGCTGCTTCAGCCTTAATAAGTACAGTATCGAAAAATGTAGAATTCAGCTGAGAAAAACCTAATTTCTCAACATTTTCAGCAACAGTTGCGGCCAGGCTGTGAACCCTGTTTGCAATGAATTTTAATCCGCGTGGGCCGTGGTAAACAGCATACATACCTGCCATTACAGCTAAAAGTACCTGTGCGGTACAAATATTTGAGGTCGCTCTGTCTCTTTTAATATGTTGCTCCCGGGTTTGAAGCGCCATACGAAGGGCAAAGTTGCCATCGGTGTCTTTGGTCACGCCAATAATTCGGCCGGGAATGCTTCTTTTGTATTCTTCTTTAGTGGCAAAATAGGCAGCATGAGGTCCACCGTAACCCAAAGGAATTCCAAAGCGCTGGGTAGTTCCCACTACCACGTCTACTCCAAATTCTCCCGGCGCACGTAGCTTCACAAGACTTAGAATGTCGGCAGCTACTGCAGTTTTTATATTGTGTTCTTTGGCTTTAGCAACGAATTGTGAATAATCGTACACCTGGCCCATTCTTCCTGGATACTGGAGAAAGGCTCCAAAAAACTCTTCGGAAAAATCGAATTCTTCATGATCTCCAATCACCAGTTCAATACCTAGCGGAATTGCACGGGTTTTAAGAAGATCTATAGTTTGCGGAAGTACAAGTTCTGAAACAAAGAACTTATTGATATTATTTTTCTTTTGATCTCTTTCCCGCACTTCATATAGCAAAGACATAGCTTCGGCGGCGGCAGTACCTTCATCAAGCAAAGAAGCATTAGCCAGTTCCATTCCGGTAAGATCGGCTATTACAGTTTGGAAGTTCAAAAGTGCTTCCAGTCTTCCCTGGGCAATCTCGGCCTGGTAAGGAGTGTAGGCGGTATACCAACCCGGATTCTCCAGAATGTTACGCTGAATTACAGGTGGGGTGATGGATTGGTGATAGCCAAGCCCAATATATGTCCTGAAAACCTTATTTTTGGCAGCCAGCGAGATGCTGTGAGCAATATATTCATGTTCGCTCATGGCCGGGGCAAGCTCAAGGTCCTTTTTTAGGCGAATATCATCGGGCAGGGTTTCGTAGATTAGTTGATCTATTGAATCAACTCCAATAGTCTCCAACATATCCTTTAGATCATGTTCCCGTGGGCCTATATGACGTGTAGCAAAAGAAAAAGTATTCATCAAGTAAAAGTTGTGTTTTGAAGGGCGAAAATAAGCATTTTCAACCTAATTTTTAGTGATTTAAAACAGCAAGATTGGTAAAGTTTTTAAGCTCTGGCCTGTTGCCTTTACAGTTGTGAAAAAAATATTTGATTTCTATATTAATAGCAGTATTCACGTGGCTTTAGCGGTGGTTTCGCTTTGCCTTGTAACTGTGCTGCATTTTGGAGGGCAAATTGACTCCAGTCTGCTGGTTTTTATCTTTTTTGCGGTAGTAACAGGATACAATTTTGTGAAGTATGCCGCAGTAGCCGGCCTGCATCACCGAACGCTCACCCGCGGACTCAAAAACATTCAGATATTTTCTCTTTTTTGCTTTACCGGGTTGCTCATTTCTTCCTTTTTTATTGATTTCAAAATTCTGCTGCTAAGTGCCATTTTAGGATCCCTAACTGCACTTTATGCCCTGCCTGTCTTCAGTAAAAGAAGAAATTTGAGAAGCATATCGGGCATTAAGATATTCATTATTGGTATTGTGTGGGCCGGGGTGACCGTAGTGCTTCCCGGAATAGGTGTCAAAAATGCCATTTTTGGAGACTTGTTTCTCGAAATGTTTCAGCGGTTTTTGTTGGTGCTGGTCTGGATCCTGCCGTTCGAGATAAGGGACTTAAAGTATGACCTGGAGCAGCTGGGAACCCTTCCGCAGCGAATAGGGGTTACCAGGACCAAAGTTGTGGGTTTGCTGTTGCTGGTAATCGTGATTGTGACAGATCTTTTGAAAACTTCCAATTCCAAGGCCTCTTTTAGTGCTTTGGTGGTAATGTGTCTTCTAACTGCCTTTTTTGTAATGGCCAGTAAAGAACACCGAAGCCGCTATTTTACCGCTTTCTGGGTGGAGGCTATTCCTATTTTCTGGCTGGGGGTGCTTTTGTTGCTAAGAACTTTTTGAAGTTCCGTTTTTGATCTTATTTCTGAAAGCTTCCTTTTCCTGTGAAGAGCAGGTTTTAATATATGCTTTTTTCAGAAGATTGCTCAGTTTCTTGTTATTGTGATAGTAATCATTACAGGTTCGGCAGAAGTAGAGGTGGAGCTTCAGTCTTAGCTTTTCTATCAAACCGGCCTCTTTATATTCGGCCTTTGTGCAAACTTTTTCTGCTTCGGCGCAGCTAAGTTTCATAAGATGTAATCTCTTCATGCTAAAACCAATTTTTCTCCAGGCATTTAGCCAGAGAAGTTCTGGCCCTGTGAATAATCACCCAAAGGTTAGACGGACTAATTTCAAATTCATTACAAATGGTTTCGGTATCTACACCATCAATGGTCTTCATTTTAAAAATGGTTGCCTGTTTTTCGTTGAGCTGGTCAACACAATCCAAAATGGCAAGTCCCAGTTCGTGGTTTTCCATCTCGTCTTCGGCTGTCATGTCAGAAAAGTCGGCTACCCTTTCTTCCAGCCAGTCACCTTCATTGTCGCTGTCCCGGAACTGCATTTTAACTTCGGCCTGTCCTTTTTGGGAATTGTTCCGGCGGTAATGGTCAATGATCTTTCGTTTTAAGATTGAAATGAGCCAGGTTCTTTCCGCAGCTTCTCCCTTAAAATTTTTCATGGAGTTGAGCCCGGCCAGGAAGGTTTCAGAAACAAGATCGTTAGCCATTTCCCGGTCATTTACGCGCACAATGGTGTAGTTGAACAGGTAATCTGCATACCTGTCTACCCATTTTTCTGGATTAATGCTGTTTGCTTCCATAATTGGCCGGTTCTCTCAAAAATAGCAAAAGATTTGGTTAATGCTTTTGTGCATTCGCCAAACCTTCTGCTTATCTTGTAGTATATGTTGTCTTATTTCTTCGGAAGCAATCCTGCTCTGCGCAACAAGGCTTCGGGAGCAGCCTCTTTTCCCCGGAAGCGTTTGTACAAGGTCAACGGATGCTCGGTGCCTCCCTGTGAAAGTACGGTTTCCCTGAATTTATTGGCTGTTTCCCTGTCAAAAATGCCATTTTTAGTAAAGAATTCAAAAGCATCGGCGTCCAGTACTTCTGCCCATTTGTAGGAATAGTAACCGGCAGCATAGCCTCCCTGGAAGATATGTGAAAACGAGGTGCTCATGCAGTTCTCTTTCACTTCAGGATAAAGCTGAGTAGTCTCAAAGGCTTTTTCTTCATGGGCTTTAACATCATCAATGCCAGAAGGGTCTTTGCTGTGCCAGCTCATGTCAAGCATTCCAAAACTAAGCTGCCTTAAAGTGGCCATGCCTTCATGGAAGGTAGCCGAATCTTTTATTTTTTGAATAAGATCATCGGGAATCACTTCGCCGGTCTCGTAATGTGTGGCGAAAAGTTTCAAAGCATCTTTCTCATAGCACCAGTTTTCGAGTACCTGGCTTGGAAGTTCCACAAAATCCCAGAAAACGTTAGTACCCGAAATACTTGGATATATTGTATCTGCCAACATGCCGTGAAGGGCGTGACCAAATTCATGGAAGAGGGTAGTAACCTCGTTGAACGTGAGCAGAGATGGCTCTTCATCTGTAGGTTTTGTAAAATTGCAGACTATAGAAATATGTGGGCGCTCATTTTTACCTTTTTGGCGATACTGAGATTTGTAAGAAGTCATCCATGCACCACCACGCTTGCCTTCGCGCGGATGGAAATCGGCGTAGAACAGGGCAATTTCCTTACCTTCTTCGTCAGTAACGAGGTAGGTTTGCACCTCAGGATGGTATGTTTCTACCTCAAAGACCTGTTGGAAATTGAGACCATAAAGTTTTTCGGCTACGATAAATACGCCTTTGATGACGTTGTTGAGTTCAAAATAAGGCTTGAGCTGTTCATCATCAAGGTCAAAAAGTTTTTGCTTCAGTTTTTCTGAATAATAGGCAGCATCCCATTTTTCGAGTCGGTCGATCTGGTCAAGGTCCTGCGCAAAACTCTCCAGTTCTTTAAATTCCTTTTCGGCTGCCGGTTTAGCTTTTTCCAAAAGTTCTTCCATGAAGGAATTTACTTTTTCAGGAGTTTCGGCCATACGTTCTTCCAGTTTGAATTGCGCATAGGTAGAATAGCCCAAAAGATTTGCCTTTTTATGCCGCAGTTTTACAATTTGCAGCACATTCTCCCTGTTGTCAAGCTCGTCGCCGTGAAAACCTTTGGCCCCAAAAGCAATGGCAACTTCTTTGCGCAGCGCTCTGCTTTTGGCGTATTTCATAAACGGGATGTAGCTGGGGTAGTGAAGGTTAAAGATCCATCCTTCTTTGTTCTTTTCTTTTGCCAGCATCTTTGCTGCGGCACGGGCACCTTTGGGCAGGCCTTCAAGATCTTCTTCGCGAGTGATATGGAGTTCGTATTTGTTGGTTTCGGCCAGCACGTTTTCTCCAAAGTTGAGGCTTAAGGAAGCCAGTTTTTTATCCAGCTCTCGTAGCTCCTGCTTTTGCCCGGCATCAAGGTTCGCGCCGTTGCGTTTAAACATCTTGTACTTCTTGTCCAGCAGGGTACTTTGTTCAATGCTGAGGTTGAGGCTGTCTTTGTTTTCATAAACCGCTTTTACCTTTTGGAAAAGTACCGGATCCTGGATAATGTCATTTTTGAAGTCGGTTAATACCGGAGATATTTCCTGGGCCAGTTTCTGAATTTCTTCATTGGTTTCGGCTGAGTTGATGTTGAAGAAGATGCTGGTGATCCTATTTAGTTGTTCTCCTGCAAATTCAAGGGCTTCTACGGTGTTCTCAAAAGTAGGGGCTGCACTTGAAGCAGTGATTTGCTCGATATCCTGTTGCGCCCGCCTGATAGCTTCTTCTATGGCCGGTTTGTAGTGCCCGGTTTTTATTTTCATAAAAGGAGCGGTATCGAATTTTTCCAGGAGTGGATTTCTTTCTGTCATATAGCTTGAATAATTGGCTTAAAAGAATGCGTTTTAACGAAATTTTTTGGAAAAGTTCGGAAAATTCTAAAATTATTCTTTACTTCACATTTCCCAAATTACTAAAGTCAGTAGCTTTTAGGTTTTTGATTAATATATTTAGAATGGTTAATAAATACTATTAAAACAACGAATGCTACTTTAAAGCCACGTGAAAGCGTGGCTTTTATTTTTTAATGCTTTTTGCGCCCTCAATTACTTTCTGTTTAAGGTCTTCCTTGTAATCTACGATTTTTTGAAGAACGTCCTGGTTTGAGCTACCAAGAATTTGAGCTGCTAGAATACCTGCATTTTTGGCTCCGTTTAGTGCTACAGTAGCTACCGGAACTCCTCCCGGCATTTGAAGAATAGACAATACAGAATCCCATCCATCAATAGAATTACTCGATTTTACCGGCACCCCAATAACCGGCAGGGGGGAAAGAGATGCAATCATTCCCGGAAGATGCGCGGCGCCACCGGCACCTGCAATAATTACATTTATGCCGCGGGTATGAGCATTTTTCCCATAATCGAAAAGTTTGTCGGGAGTACGGTGAGCAGAGACTATATCTACTTCAACTTCTACATCAAAGGACTTCAATATATCAATTGCTTCCTGCATTACCGGCATATCGCTGGTGCTGCCCATAATAATTCCTACTTTGCTCATATAATAAATTTTAGACCTCACAGGTTTTTGAAACCTGTGAGGTCTGTTTTGTTATTCGCTAATTACTCTAATTTTATTTTTGACCTCTTCAGCAATTTGTCTAGCTTTAGAAAGATCTGCATTTACAATCGTCACATGTCCCATTTTCCTGAAAGGCCTCGTTATCTTCTTTCCGTAGATATGAGGGGTGACCCCTTTTAACTTCATGATTTCGGAAATGTTCTCGTAAACCACATTTCCTGAATAACCTTCTTCGCCTACCAGGTTCACCATTACGCCGCCGGCCTTGCTTTCGGTATCTCCCAAAGGAAGGTCAAGAATGGCTCTCAAATGCTGTTCAAACTGGTTGGTAAATGCTGCTTCTATGCTGTAGTGGCCGCTGTTATGAGGCCTGGGCGCAACTTCATTAACCAGGATCTCATCTTCTTCTGTCTGGAACATTTCAACCGCCAGTAAACCAATGTGTTCATAGGCTTTTGAAACTTTTTCGGCAACGTTTCTCGCTTTTTCGGCTACCGCGGCATCAATCCGGGCCGGACAAATCACGTATTCTACCTGGTTGGCTTCGGGATGAAATTCCATCTCAACCACAGGGTAGGTCTTTACCTCTCCCGATGGGTTGCGAGCCACAATTACTGCAAGTTCGTTCTTAAAAGGGATGAGATCTTCAGCAATACAGGCAGTTTCGGGTAAATCTTCGGCTGTTTGGAGGTTCTTGACCACTGCAACACCTTTACCGTCATAACCTCCCGTTGTACTTTTCCACACAAGAGGCAGGGAAATTTCCCCTTTTTGAAGGCCTTCCAAAAATGCCATTTTTGAGGAGTATTTTTGGTAACGGGCAGTAGGGATTTCGTGGCTGGTAAAGAAATTTTTTTGTACGCCTTTGTCCTGAATTTTCTTCAAGGTTTTGGATGAAGGATAGACTTTTATTCCTTCAGACTCTAATTTTTCAAGAGCTTCTACATTGACTGCTTCAATCTCAAAGGTGAGTACATCTGCTTTTCTTCCGAAGTTCACTACGGTGTCAAAATCCATGAGATCGCCGCGGGTGAATTCATCGCAGGCAATCCTGCAGGGCGCTTCGGCATTAGGATCGAGTACAATGGTGCGAATGTCAAACTTTCGGGTTTCGTAAAGGAGCATTTTTCCAAGCTGGCCTCCACCAAGTATTCCGAGGGTGAAATCTGAAGAAAAATAATTGATCATTAATGAGGTGTTTCAGCAAAAATAATTTTAAAAATCTGAAATGCCGCAAGATTCAGTTATAAATGCGTAGGGTTTGGCATCCTGAGTTGATTGGAATATGTATCTTTGCTTCCCAAAAATATTTTTGTTTTGGTACAACTACACGATCTAAAATTTACTCCTTTTATTTCTGAAGCCGAAATCAACGTCGGTATAGAAAAAGTGGCTGCGCAGATAAATGCCGATTTTGAAAATAAAACGCCAGTTTTTCTGGGGGTTTTAAACGGGGCTTTTCTTTTTGCGGCCGAAGTTATTAAGAGATTTAAGGGCGACTGTGAAGTGAACTTTGTGAAGCTAAGTTCTTATGAAGGTACGGGAACCACAGGTAAAGTAGAGTCTTTAATGGGCCTTACCAGTTCTTTGAAAGGTCGTAATGTAGTGGTGATAGAGGATATTGTGGACACTGGAAATACTCTTGAGAGCCTCGACCGGATTCTTAAGAGCGAAGAAGTGAACCTATATAAAATTGCAACTTTATTTTACAAGCCGGCATCCTACAAGAAAAGCCTTCCCATAGATTATGTGGGGATGGAAATTCCGAATGATTTTATTGTGGGATATGGCCTTGATTATGATGGGCTGGGCAGGAATCTTACCCAGGTCTATAAACTTAAAAACAGTAAAATGACAAACATTGTTTTGTTTGGGCCTCCTGGTGCAGGTAAAGGAACCCAGGCAGCTGTCCTTAAAGATCATTACAACCTTAAGCACATTTCTACAGGAGATGTCTTTAGGTACAACATTAAAAATGAAACTGAACTTGGTAAGCTTGCAAAAGCCTACATGGATAAAGGCCAGCTGGTGCCCGATAGCATTACTATAGATATGCTGAAGGCTGAAGTAAGACAGTCAACCGAAGGGAATGGCTTCATTTTCGACGGATTTCCACGCACGGTTGCTCAGGCCGAAGCTCTTGAGGAATTTCTTCAGGAAGAGGGAACCCAGGTTAATGCCATGATCGCTCTGGAAGTTGATGACGAGATCCTGGTGGAGCGTTTGCTCGAGCGGGGAAAAACTTCGGGACGGCCAGATGACGCTAATGAACTTGTTATTCGCAAAAGAATAAAAGTTTATTACGAAGAAACTGCGATCTTGAAACAGTTTTATTTGAAACAGGATAAATATTTTGGCATAAACGGCGTAGGCTCTATTCAGGAGATCACTGCACGTTTAAAAGAAGCTATTGACCAGCTGGTATAAGAAATGCCACTGGTGTAAAGATGATAAAGGATGACTGAAGGGAATTTTGTTGATTACGTTAAGATACACGTATCCTCGGGTAATGGAGGTAAAGGATCGTCTCACCTGCACCGTGAAAAGTACGTTGCAAAAGGCGGGCCCGATGGAGGAGATGGAGGCCGTGGAGGGCATGTGATCCTAAGAGGGAACAAAAACCTTTGGACGCTTTTTCACCTCAAATTTAAGAGGCACGTTAAAGCCGGGCACGGGGAACACGGAAGTAAACAACGTAGCACCGGGGGCGATGGGCAGGATGAGATCATTGAAGTGCCGTTAGGAACGGTTATTCGTGATACCGAAACCCAAAATATTCTTCACGAGATTACTGAAGATGGACAGGAGATCATTGTTGCTGAAGGCGGAAAAGGAGGGCTGGGTAACTGGCATTTTAAATCTTCAACCAATCAAACCCCGCGATATGCGCAGCCTGGAATTCCCGGTGAGGAAGAGGATATTACCCTTGAGCTAAAGATTCTTGCTGATGTTGGTCTTGTAGGTTTTCCCAACGCCGGAAAGTCAACTTTACTTTCGGTGATCACAGCAGCCAAGCCAAAAATAGCCGGTTACGAGTTTACAACCTTAAAGCCCAATTTAGGAATTGTCGAATATCGTGACTTTAAAACCTTTGTGGTGGCCGATATCCCCGGAATTATTGAAGGGGCAGCTGAAGGAAAGGGTATTGGACACAGGTTCTTAAGACATATTGAGCGCAACTCAACACTCTTGTTTTTAATCCCTGCTGATGCGAAGGATATAAAGGAGCAGTACGAGATCCTGGTAGATGAACTAAGGCGTTACAACCCGGAACTTCTTGATAAAGATCGTTTGGTAGCCATTTCAAAAAGCGATATGCTTGATGCCGAATTAAAGGCTGAAATGACCACGCAACTTGATCGCGAACTCAATGCGCCGTATATCTTCATATCATCTGTAGCGCAGCAAGGATTGACCCAGCTTAAAGATAAGCTCTGGGAAATGCTGAATAAAGAGGAGGCTGTTTAATTCCTGTTAATGTCTTAGTTTTCAGTGGTGTTTTCTTTAAATTTAAGGAAAACACCAGTATGAAACTTTTAAAAATATGTTGTTTATGCTTCATTATGAGCGGCTGTGGAGGACCACGGGCGGCTTTTGACTACGATGAGCAGACAAACTTTTCCACTTATAACACTATAAGCATCTATCCGGAAGTCCAGTCGGGTCTAAGTGAGTTAGATGAAAACCGGCTACTCAATAGCATGGAAAGTGCTTTACAGGAGAGGAATTTATCTACCTCAACAACTCCCGATCTATACCTAAACGTCTATACCGAACAATACCAGGAGCCCAGCCGTAACCGCCTTGGGGTGGGAATAGGTGGTTCCGGAGGGAATGTGGGAGTAGGAGTGAGCGGAGGTATACCATTAGGAGGCCCTGAGAGTTTTCTTCAGCTTACTTTTGATCTTATAGATGTGGAACGGGACGAACTGGTTTGGCAGGCTGTTGTTAACAGCAAATTTAATCCTAACTGGAGTCCTGTACAAAGACAACAACAGTTTGATAAAATAGTGGAAGAAGCTTTAGAAGGTTACCCTCCAAAAAGGTGATTATGGATTCACATTTTTGAGGAGTAAAATTCCTTCTGGTTAATGCCATGGAACATTTTGAAGGAATATATTTTCTAATTCTATAGATATTTATTCAATAGAAAGTTTTGTATATACCTTTTCAGAATAAAAAAGGCCCCGATTTCTCGGGGCCCTTCTTTTTGGCTGGTTAGTTAATTGTAGCCTAGTTTTGGTCGTCATCGGCTGCTTCAGGCTGATCTTGCAGGTAAGGAGTACTTCCTGTAATTTCAGTGAATTCACTTCGTCTATTGCGCGCATATTCAGCAGCAGTACACATATTAGGTCTTGTACAGTCATTCAATGGTACTTCTTCACCATATCCTTTTGGAACCAACCTGTCACGGCTTATTCCCTGAGACACTAGATACTCGAGAGTAGATTCAGCACGACGCTGAGAAAGATTCATGTTGTATTTATCTGATCCACGTGCATCGGCGTGAGAGCCAATTTCTATTTTAAGCGTTGGATAGTTTTTCATGATCTCAGCTACGCGGTTAAGAGTAGGTTCAGATTCAGATTTGATGGTTGCTTTATCAAAATCAAAGTAGATGTTTCCAACTCCTGCGATTTGTCTTCTTCCGGTTTCAGGATTGATCTCCATTTCATCTTTTGGAAGGATTGGAGGTGTGTAATCTTCTCTGGTGAAAGCGTAAAGGTTATCAGATCCTCTTCTGTTGGAAGCAAGATATCCTTTTTCTTCTCCTTCTTTCAGTACAAACGCGAAGTCATCAAACTCACTGTTAAGAGAATTACCAAGGTTTTGAGCTTCTTCAAAAGTGCCATTATTTTGCTCGCTTTTGAAAACATCAAGATTACCGTAGCCCATATGCCCATCAGAAGTAAAATAAAGAGTTCCGTCATTAGCAATGTAAGGGAACTGTTCGCGGTGAGCGGTATTTACATTTGGCCCCAGGTTTACTGGTTCTCCAAATGTTCCGTCTTCGTTAACAGCTACGCTGTAAATGTCAAATGATCCCATTGATCCTGGCATATCACTTGCGAAATACAGGGTAGAACCGTCTTCACTTAAAGTTGGGTGCTCTACAGAATACTGGTCGCTGGTGAAAGGCAAAGCTTCAATGTTTGTCCACTCGCCATCAACAAGCTCGGCGCGGTAGATTCTAATGGTAGATACAGGTACTTCAGCCCAGTCAACTTTAACTCTTCTTGAGTTAGTACGGTCAAAGTACATGGTTTTTCCATCGGTAGAAAAAGCAGCTGAACTTTCGTGAGTGTCGGTATTGATCTTGTCGTTGAACAACGCGATGTTGCTAAGGTTACCTTCATCATCAATATCGGCAACGTAAAGATCAAGATAAGGTTTCTTGTTCCATGCGTAAATAGGACGATCCTGATTGCGGGTAGAAGCAAAAACGATACGGTCACCCATAAAGGTAATTCCGAAGTCTGAAGACGCTGCATTCTGCATTACCTGGTTTGTAGTGTAGGTATGAGATACAGCAGTATCAAGCTTTGCAGTCCACTCTTCAAAATCTACAGTACTGTTGTAGTACTGGCTAAAGTATTTGTCGGCTTCTTCGTCCTGTCCTGTAGCACGTAGTGAATGCGCAAACCTGAAAGAATATTCGGGTGCAACGCTACCGTCGTTGTACTTCAGAAAAAGGCTGCGGTAAGTTTCGGCCGCATTACCCATTCTGTTTGTATAGAAATAGGAGTCTCCTAATTTCTGAAGGACTTCCTGATCCTTATCCTGAACTAACCGGAATTCTTCAGAAGCGTCCATATAGGCTCTCTGGTTAAATAAACGGTTAGCTTTCTTTATCTGAGAACTCTGGGCCACGGCCGAGAATCCAATAAGGACAGCTAAAAGTGTGGTATAAAGTTTTTTCATGTTTCTTAGGTTTTAGAAGAATCTTGGGGATACGTTGTAACCTTTTGAAAGGCCGAGGAGGTCAAGGTCAAAAAGTACCATGATTTCATGTGTGCCATCATTAAAGTCACTTAGGTTTCCTGTTGTATAGTCGTAGGCGTAACCTATTCTAAGTTCAGGAGTAACTCTAAAGTTCACCAATCCACTTACTGTTTCATCAAAACGGTAAGCTACACCTGCTTCAAAACGATTGTAAAGAAGCACGTTTGCTGTAATGTCAACAGAAAGAGGAGCTCCTTCTACTGCACGAGCCATAAAGGCCGGTTTAAGCTTTAGGTTTTGGTTAAGGTCGAATACATACCCCCCGGTAAGGAAGTATAGGTTTCCTGTTGTATAGTCGTAGGCGTAACCTATTCTAAGTTCAGGAGTAACTCTAAAGTTCACCAATCCACTTACTGTTTCATCAAAACGGTAAGCTACACCTGCTTCAAAACGATTGTAAAGAAGCACGTTTGCTGTAATGTCAACAGAAAGAGGAGCTCCTTCTACTGCACGAGCCATAAAGGCCGGTTTAAGCTTTAGGTTTTGGTTAAGGTCGAATACATACCCCCCGGTAAGGAAGTAGTGGATATTTTCCTCTCCCAAACGAGCCAGTCCTGTTTCGTTTTCAAGGTGTTTTGACGTGAAAAGGTTTGGAGCCGATAGACCTACATAGTATTTATCACCAAACCAGTAAGCACCAACACCAAAGTTTGGAAATGCTTCACTAACGTTTTGAGCGGCAGGATCAACTTGTTCGTTATTCCCGGTTTCAAGAGCAGTGAGGTTTGCGTCAAAGAAAGTAACCCCTGCTTTCACCCCAAAAGATAATTTTGAAGTTTCTGATACCGGAAGGACATAAGCCACATCGGCATAAAGGTTGTTTTCTTTAACTATATCTCCAATCTCGTCGTGAACTATGGAGATACCTGCTTCAATCCTTTCGCTAAGCCCGGTGTGGGCAAAGAAATTGGCAGTTTCAGGAGCTCCGTCCATCCCGGCCCATTGGTTTCTATAAACGCCACCAACGTTTAGCATTCCCAGGTCATCTAATGCATAAGCAGGATTTATCACGCTCATGTTATACATGTACTGGGTATACATGGGATCTTGTTGTGCATTACCCTTTAGTGAAAAAAGGGCAATGCAAACAACTGTAAAAATTTTTATAAAAGAATTTCTCATTTGTTTCGAATATTTCAAAATTATCTGCTTAAGTACACTCTACCTTGAATAGGAGCGGTCTGTCCGTCGTTATAGTTTAGGATATAGAAGTAAACTCCTACTGGAAGTACTCCGCTTCCGAATGATCCTTCCGAAGAAGTACCATCCCATCCCTGAGATTTTCCAACCTGGCCTTTATATACAGGCTCACCCCATCTATTGTAGATCTCCATCATGTGGTTTGGATATTCCGAAGAAATGTTCTGAATTACAAACCGGTCATTAATGGCATCACCGTTTGGAGAGAATATTTCAGGAATAACAATCTCGCAATTGGATAGATTTACCTGTACAGGAGTTCTTGTAGAACTTTCACATCCAGTAGTTGCATCAACGGCAGCGGCGAATAAAGTTGTGCCGTTCTGCAGCGGAGTGGATGGAGATACAGTTTCTGAACCTGTAGCGGTAGTGTACCATACAAGATCTCCGTTAGCAATAACGCTACCTTCAAGATCACCTACTGTCAAATCCTGACCGGCGCATAGTTGTTCTGGTTCAGTTACCAGAGATGGTGCGTCTACATCATTTAAAGTTACAGTTACGGCAGTAGCATCAGATACACAACCAGTAGTATTTGTTTGTGTAACATAATATGTTCCTGCAGTAAGCACTTGTGTAGCATCTACCTCTGTTTGAAGTGTTTCATCAGAATAAACAGTAAACACTGCGTCGGCTTCACCAGAAATGTCAAGATCGGCTACAGTCGCATTGCTGGCAGCACAACCATCAAATGGCGTCACTGTTGGGGCGGCCGGAGTGTTTTCTCCGTTACATTCTGGTTCTTGAGTTCCAACAATTACAGTCACTGTAGCTGAAGCTGAACATCCGTTGTCGCTAGTTACAGTATAAGTATATACGCCTTCTGCATCGGTTGCAGGATCAAAAGTTGCATCAACTTCATCACCATCAAAAGTCCAGGTTCCACCAGTTTCAGGTGTTCCTCCAAGTTCGGCAAAAAGGTCTACTGTTTCTGTTGCATCTTCTTCAAGATTTACAGTAGCATTTTGTCCGGCGTCAGGGTTTTCAAGAACTGTAACCGTAAGTACGGCAGAATCTGTACACTGACCGGTTCCTACTGTGTAAGTAGTGGTGAAGTCTCCAAATTTGCTGTTGATATTGTAATCATCTATGATTTCCTGAATGGTTGGGTTAAAGCTTCCATTTGTAGCCACTCCTGATTCAAGAAGGCTTATATAAAGATTTCTAACACCTGCATTGGAGAGATTTTCTACTTCAGAATTACAAACTTCTACTGAATTGTCTGCTCCTGCATTGGCAGTGTTAGCAGTTACATTAACAGTAAAGGTAGTAGAGGCACTTCCTTCTATACAACTTTCAGTATCACCTTCTTCAACGGTGTAAGTGATGGTGAAAGCACCTTCTTCAGATACGTCCAACATTCCATCAGTAATTACTCCTGAAGCATCAGAGAAAGTTCCGCCTAAAGTGTTGTCTTCAGTAAGGAAATCAAAAAGATTAATAGTTCCTTCGGCAGTACAGGTAGTTATACCATCTATGTTACCTGTGCTTGCAGGTTCAGTAGGTATTATTGTTACTGTAAGTTCTGCTGAATCTGTACACTCTCCATCAGTAAGGGTGTAGGTTGTAGTGAAATCACCTAAACCATCTTCATCAGCCTGGTACATAGCTGAGATCTCAGCTGGAGTTGGACTAAAAGTTCCATCTACGGACACTCCTGCATCCAGAAGGCCAAGGTAGAATTTTCTTATTTCGTCGATACTTGGGAAAGTAGTTTGAACATCAGTTTCACAAACATTTGCTGAACTGTCTGTTCCAGCATCTACAATACCTGTGCAAGGATCAGTTGATACTGTAACAGTAACAGTAGCTGAATCTATACAACCTTCATAACCCACAGTGTAAGTGAAAGTTCCTGGTTCGTCTGTAGCTGGATCAAAAGTTCCGTCTCCGTTACTCCAGGTTCCACCTTGCTGAGCGTTTTCTCCTAAATACTCAAATAGGGTTACTGCATCGTCTTCTGTAGTTAAAGTAACAGTGGCGTCATCTCCGGCAAAAGCTTCAGCAACTACATTAATGGTTAATTCATACGTTTGTGCGTCAGGGGCGGTGTATACAGTGGTGAATTCTCCTAATTTATCAGCATCTGCCTGATACATTTCAGAAATTTGCCTTGGTGTCGGATTAAAAGTACCGTTTGTTGCTACACCTGTAGGAAGAAGCCTAAGGTAGAATTTTCTTATTTCATCATAGCTTGGGAAGAAAGTATCAACATCTCCTGCACAAACTATAGCATAACCACTACCTGGTGTAGTTGGATCTGTTGGGTCGGTTGGATCGTTTACAATTACTGTTACGGTTGCAGAATCCATGCAGCTTTCGTACCCTACTGTATAGGTGAAGGTTCCGGCTTCGTCAGTGGTTGGATCAAAAGTTCCGTTTCCTGTATTCCAGGTTCCACCTTGCTGAGCGTTTTCTCCTAAATACTCAAATAGGTTTACTGCATCGTCTTCTGTAGTAAGAGTAATAGTGGCATCATTCCCGGCATTGGCTTCAGTAACTACATTGATGGTGAGTTCATAAGATTCTCCGTTTACAGTGTAAATAGTTGTAAACTCTCCTAATTTGTCAGCATCTGCCTGATACATTTCAGAGATCTGCCTTGGCGTAGGGTTGAAGGAGCCATCTCTTGCAGTTCCTGTAGGCAATAGGCGCAGGTAGAATTTTCTTATTTCATCATAGCTTGGGAAGAAAGTGTCTACATCTACTGAGCAAACTATTGCATATCCAGAAGATGGATTCCCTGGGTCTACAGGGTCTGTAGTAAGAGTAACTACTACAGAAGCAGAGTCTGTACAATCACCTGAACCTACAGTATAAGTGTAAGTGCCGGCTGCATCTGTTGCAGGATTAAAAGTGCCATTGCCAGAGGTCCATGTTCCTCCTTCTTGGGCCTCTTCCCCAAGTAAAGTAAATAGATCTACCGGAGCATCATCAGGACTTAATGTAATCGAGTTCTCATTTCCTGCATTTGCATCCTCTATAACGGTAATAGATATTGCAGCTGTATCTTCACACTCTCCTTCACCTACAATGTACGTGCCTGTTACAGTAACTGGTTCAGTAAGTGGTATGCCAGGAACTAAGAATCTCTGTAATCCAGTAAAATCTCCTTCAAATGTTCCATCAAGGTCTCTGTCTCCCAGCCACTCTGCAAGTACTTCCATACCTGCTGTTGGATCTGGATCTTGTGACCCTGGATCTTGTGCATTTATAATTTGCTGTACAAGAGCTTCAATTTCAGTGCGACAGAAGGTTTCATTCACATCTTCACCTGCATTAGCCTCACAAGGAGCTACTGTAATAGTGAATATTGCAGAATCTGTTCCGGTAATACAACCACTAGTTTCATCTACAGTGTATGTGACGGTGTAAACACCAGCACCTGCCTGTCCAGGATCGAAAAGTCCGTCAGGATAGCCTTCAAAACTTCCTGAAGTTTGTGCTTCTGGGGTAAGGAATGAATATAGAACCTGAGGTTCATCATCAATGGCGAATTCCAAAGAGACATCCTGTCCCGCATTAGCTTCTTCCGAAGCTATAACAGATATTGTAAGGTCTACCTGGTCACAACCTACAGTGTAAGTGGTTGTAAAATTCCCGATACCGTCGTTATCATTTTGATATTGAGTTGCCACTTGAGCAGGAGTAGGATTAAATGTTCCATTAGAAGGAACTCCTTCACCTAATAAGCTCAAATAGTAGTTTTCAATGGCATCAACACTTGGGAAAGTTTCCTGAACATCAAGTTCGCAGACTATTCCAGGACCCGTAGTCTCAAGCTCTACAGCTGGTGTTACAGTTACAGTAACAGCTAATCGATCAAAACTTTCACAAGTACTTCCTACCGAAGATACATAGTAAGTGCGGCCATCTACTAATTCAGCAGTAGAGGCTAATCTTGTTCCTCCTGCGGTATAGTATCTATTGTTGCCGGTGGCGACAATATCTGCTAGAGTAGGGTTGTTTATTGCACAAAACTCCTGTGCTTCATCACCTGTTGGAGCTGGTTCGTTAGATAAAACTATCTCAACACTGTTTAAACTGGAAATACAACCATCAGGTCCTTCCTGTCCTACCCAATAGGTAGCTCCATTTACAAGTTCAGTACTCTGAGTTAATACCTCTTCCTGAAATGCGTCAGCATACCATATGATTTTGCCGCTATTATCTGCACTGGTTCGAATGTCTGCTAAAGTTAAATTAGAATCGTTAACATCCTCAACACAGAAAGTAAGTTGGGGAAGGGAAGAACCAGGATCAGCTTGTCTCAGGGTATTTTCGTTGATTCCTAAAATTCTAGGTGCACCAACGACTGTCACGGTCACAGCCGGTCTCGTAGAGCAATTTCCAGTGGAAGAACCAGCATAATAAATGTTAACTCCGTTTGGGATAAATTCATCGTTACCCAAAGGTTGTGAAGCGTTTTCGGTCGCATACCACACGACATCAGTTCCTGAAGAAACCTGAAGACTCCCAAAGGTTGGTTCTTCAGTATCGCAGAAACTCTGCGTGCTTAGTTCATCCTCTACAGTAGGACAACTCTGTCCATATGTGTAGGTTCCGCTAAATAGTAATAAGGCAAAAAAGAATAATGGTATTCTCATTTTACCCAGAGTAAAAATTCGCATAGGCTTTAAGTGTTAAATTTAATCAATTGCATTTTAGGTTATACGGTTCAAATATAAAGTAAACATTCATTTTAAAACTTAAACTCCTGTTAAGGGAGAAGCCTAAAAGAATGTAGCTGGACCTTTTATATCTTGCTGAAGTAGGGGAGGTTAAAAGTACGATTTTTTCATTAATAAAATATTTTTAGGAGTTTTTTTACATCTAATATGTTAAAGGTGTTTTTCGTCCATTAAAGGGGACTCACAGTTGGACATAAGAACGCTGTTTTTGTTACAGATTATTTGAGTTTTTTTGATCTAATTCGAAGGGGGTCTTTCTTCCTATTCCTTTATATTTACTCAAAAATTTTAAAATGCAGCTACATTTTATAGCAATTGGGGGAAGTGCAATGCACAATCTTGCTCTTGCTCTTCACGACAAAGGGTACACGATCACTGGGAGTGATGATGTAATATATGAGCCTTCCCATTCAAGATTGATGAAAAATGGCTTGCTTCCAAATGAGTTTGGTTGGTTCCCCGAAAAAATCACGAAAGACCTTGATGCTGTTATCCTCGGAATGCATGCCCGGGAAGATAATCCCGAATTAAAGAGAGCAAAAGAACTGGAACTTCCTATATATTCTTATCCCGAATTTTTATTCGAACAATCTAAAGAAAAGACAAGAGTGGTTATTGGCGGCTCTCATGGGAAAACTACAATAACCTCGATGATTCTACATGTGATGAACTACCATCACAAGAACGTTGACTTTATGGTAGGGGCTCAATTGGAAGGATTTGAGAATATGGTTCACTTAACCGAAGAAAATGATTTTATAGTGCTTGAGGGAGATGAGTACTTATCCTCTCCTATAGATAGGCGTCCAAAGTTTCATCTTTATAAACCTAACATCGCGCTACTTAGCGGAATCGCGTGGGATCATATCAATGTGTTTCCCACTTTTGAAGAATACCTGGAGCAATTCAAAATTTTTATAGATTCTATAGTTAAAGGAGGTATCCTGGTATATAATGAGGAGGATCAATACCTGAAGCAACTGGTGGAAGAATCTACAAATACCATTAGAAAGCATTCTTACAGAACGCCTGGTTATCACGTGGAGAATGAAAATACACTTTTGCATACGCCCGAAGGTGATATGCCTGTTGCCGTTTTTGGTGAACATAACCTTCAAAATTTAGCAGGTGCAAAATGGATTTGTCAACACATGGGTATAGACGAAGAAGATTTTTATGAAGCTATTGCTTCTTTTAAAGGCGCTTCAAAAAGGTTGGAGAAGATAGTAGAAACCAAAAACACTGTCGTATTTAAAGATTTTGCTCATAGTCCTTCAAAGGTGATGGCAACTACTAAAGCCGTGAAGGAACAGTATCCAGACAGGCAGGTGGTCGCATGTCTCGAACTACACACCTATAGCAGCTTAAATGCCGATTTCCTTAAGCAGTACGAGTCTTCTCTAAACGCAGCCGATGAAGCTGTGGTTTTCTTTTCCCCCGAAGCGGTAGAAAATAAGAAGTTGGAGCCCATTTCTAAAGAACAAATTTTTGAAGCTTTTTCCCGAACAGATCTAACGGTTTACACTAATCCACTGGAGTTTAAAACTTACTTGCAAGAACAGCAGTATGATCATAAAGTGCTTTTGTTAATGAGTAGTGGTAATTACGGAGGTTTAAATTTTGATGAGATCAAGAACTGGGTATCCTAAAATGGCATTTTTGGAATAGCTTCATTTTGTTATCTTTAGAGAAATTGAGCCAATGGATTCTCAGAAATCAAAAGCATTTACAATTAAACACTGGGCAGAGGGAGACAGGCCCAGGGAGAAACTCCTTCAAAAGGGCAGGGAGTTTTTAAGTGATGCCGAGTTGCTGGCAATCTTGATTGGCTCAGGGAGTAGAAACGAATCGGCAGTTGAAGTCTGTAAAAAAGTTCTGTTCAAAGCTGAAGATAATCTCAATGAACTGGGAAGGTTTTCTGTAAAACAGCTCATGGAAGTAAAAGGTATTGGTGAAGCTAAAGCTTTAACCATAGTGGCCGCACTGGAGTTGGGTAGAAGACGGAGGTCTTCTGAAGCTCTAGAAAAGAAAAAGATATCTTCAAGTGCTTCAGTTTTTGAGCTTATGCAGCCAAAAATAGGGGAGTTGCCTCATGAAGAATTCTGGATCCTCTACCTCAATAATTCCAACAAGGTCATCCAGGAGTTGCCTCTGAGCAAAGGTGGCATAACGGGAACTTTGGTAGACGTGCGTTTGGCCTACAAACAGGCACTAAATTTGGGTGCCACGGCGACAATACTGGTTCATAACCATCCATCAGGCAACCTTAATCCAAGTGCGGCAGATAAACAACTTACCCAAAAATTTAAGACAGCCGGCGAATCACTCGACATAAAAGTTCTGGATCATTTAATAATAACCGAAAAGTCCTATTTCAGCTTTGCTGATGAAGGTTTGTTGTAATACATATTTATGCTGCTGGTATACACCCAAAAAATTACGCCTAGAATTACTTATGTATTTAAACATGTATGTACCCAAATTCTAGGTTTGCCTGTTGGCTTCACATCAAAGATTGAAGAATTTGTGGCCCATGAAGGCATGAAGCTCTCTTACGGAAAGCAAAGTCTGGCAAATGAGGTCTTTATTCAGAATGTAGATCTTTTGCTGGAGCAGGGAATGAACGATCTTGAGGTAAAGGTTCAGGAATGGGATGGGGTTCCCTGCTTTTTTGCTGTGGGGGAAACCAGCTCTGTACCCTTTGATATTTTCGCGGCTTCTTTTTACCTGCTTAGCCGGTATGAAGAATATCTACCGCATGTAAAAGACAAAGAAGGTAGATTTCAGGCGAGTGAAAGTCTGGCTTTTCAGGAAGGTTTTCTTGAAAAACCGGTCATTGATATTTGGGCGCAAAAATTCCGGCAGGTTCTAAGTGATAAATTTCCAAATCAAAAATTTCCGAAGAGACAGTTCACAACTCAAACTATCGTCGCTGTCACTGAAGCTTACTGCTATAAAAAAAAGGGAATTGTAAGAGTGGTTTTGGGATTGTTGCTGGATCTAATTAGGTTTAAGCCCAAGTACGTGTTGCACCGGTTGCAGGTAATGACCAAAATGAAAAAAGATCCTTACGATATTTACACAAAGGTCATCCAGTTTTTGAAGAAATACCGGGTTCCCATGAAGTTCATGTTTCAGGTAAGCGATTTTTCTACTTATGACAGGAATATCAACCACAATCGATTGGAACTGCAAAGCCTCATTAAATCGGTCGCCGATTATGCCGAAGTTGGCCTGCAGCCGGGATTCTATGCAAATCAAAAATTCGCGGTTTTAAAGGAAGAAAAAAAGCGAATGGAAGATATTATTAAAAGGCCGGTAGAAAGTGCGATCAACAATCATTATAATTTGTTGCTGCCCGATACCTATAACCACATGGTAGAACTTGAATTTCAAAAAGATTTCTCCATGGGCTATCCCGAGGCTGTGGGCTTACGGGCAGGCACCTGTACTCCCTTTTTGTTCTATGATCTCAATTTTGAAATCACCACGCCATTACTGGTGAATCCATACGCCATTAATTCTGAAGCTTTCGGAAAATTAAAAGAAAATGAAATAGAGTATAAGGTTCTCGAAATAAAACGACAAATCTCTATGGTTGAAGGAAAATTAATTTCCGTATTTACGAATAAAGATTTTTCCGAATATGCCAACGCAAGAAGGAATTTTTCAATTTTAAAGATGCTTAATGAAATTCAGTAACATTCGTCATATATTTTTTGATCTCGATCATACCTTATGGGATTTTGACCGCAACTCGGGGCTTGCCTTTAATTCAATTTTTGAAAAGCACCAGATAAAAGTGAGGCTCGAGGAGTTTCTTGCAATATATGCGCCCATAAATGCCAATTACTGGAAGCTGTATAGAGATGACAAGGTCACACAAGAAGATCTTCGCTATGGCCGGCTGCGGGACTCTTTTAAAGGTATGAATGTAAATGTTACAGATTCTCAGATAAAACAGTTAAGTATAGATTATATTGAGCATTTGCCGAAACATAATTACCTGCTTGCCGGTACCGTTGAAGTGCTCGATTACCTTCGCCCGCTATATAAATTGCACATCATCACCAATGGTTTTAAAGAAGTTCAGTACAAAAAACTGGAAAGTTCTGGCATTCTCAAATATTTTTCTTCCATTACTACTTCTGAAGATGTGGGAGTGAAAAAGCCCAATCCAAAAATCTTTGAAGTTGCTCTAGAAAAGGCGGAAGCAAAAGTGGAAGAAAGTATCATGATTGGTGATAATCTTGAAGCTGATATCTTAGGTGCCAAAGACTTCGGAATGCAGGCTATACTGTATAATTACTATAAAACTGAATATTCAACAGATCATCATCAGGTGATGGAAATGAAGGAATTAACTGACTTTTTGTAATAAGCAGAAGTAAATTTCGTTAGATTTAGAACTGTATGAAGATGTCCTGGAGAAATTGTTTTTCAAAAATGGCCTTTTTGGCACTCCTCGCAGCCTGCACTTCCTGTGTTAAGGATGTTGATCTTGACCAGACCGATGAGATTGTACTCTCTCCCGAAGCCGCCGTCGATCTTATTTTCTTTGATCTTGTTGATGAAGAATTCACCGTTGTCTCTAGCAGCGGGGTAACTGCAAAAGATGAAACCAGGCTTGATTTTCTTGACGATGACTACATACAAAATGACCTTGTGCGGGCCGATTTCAACTTCAGGTTCACCAACACGTTTGAGAGTCACTTAACGGCAATTATAAGATTTCTTTCCCCTGCAAACGGGGTGCAGCATACCATACTGGTTTCAATTCCCCGTGGAAGTATAGAAACACCGTCAGTAATAGATTACACCGAAATTATCAATGAAGCCCAGATAAATAGAATAAGAAGAAGTATAAAAGTGTCTGTTGAAGTAACAAGACATGACCCGTCGGCGGTTGCAGGATCTTTGCAGCTCGCTTCCAAAGGGTTTTTCTACTTTGAATTCAAATGATGAGAATATTTTTCTTCCTCTTCATATTGACGCTTTCTCAGGGTATTTTGGCCCAAAACAAACAGCTGCTCTACAATTATGATGATTTACCTCAAACCCTCTTACTAAATCCGGGAGCCGAAACCAATTTCGATATGCATCTTGGTCTTCCGTTTTTATCACAGATCCATTTATCTGCAGGGTCTTCAGGCGTGAATATGTATGATATTTTCAGGAAGGATGGAGGTTCTATTAATGACAGAATTAGAAAAACGTTGCACAAGCTTTCCAAAAATGATTTTTTTACAGTTAACCAGCAACTCGAGATCTTTTCTATTGGTTGGCGGGATCAGCGAAGAAGGTATTATACGGCAGGTATCTACCAGGAACTTGATGCCTATGTGTACTTTCCCAAAGATCCTGCGGTGCTTGCTTACGAAGGGAACAAAGATTACATCGGGCGAAATTTCGATTTCTCTGATGCTGCTTTCACTGCCGAGGTGCTCAACGTTTTTCACCTGGGTTTTACCAATTATTATTCTGAAGATTTAAACTACGGTTTCCGCGGAAAAATTTATTCCGGAATTTTTAATGCCCACAGTGTAGATAATACCGGCATTTTTAGGACAGAACTTTCCCCTGAAGGCCCCAACCTTTACCGGCATTATATGTCGCAGGTCGATATCTTGATAAACACCGCCGGGTGGGACGAACTTACAGACTCTGATGCTACCAACAGGCAACTTATGGCTAGCTTCTTAAAAAAGGCATTTTTGGGAGGTAATATTGGGTTGGGCCTCGATGCCGGATTCACCTGGTATCCTTCAGATCAATATCGTGTCACCGCCAGCCTGCTGGATATTGGCTTTATGCGCCAAACAAAAAATGTAGAGAACTATAGGTACTACGGCGATTACGAGACAGATGGGATAGAGTTGCTCTTTCCCGGTACCCGAGAATACTGGGATGAATGGGAAGACAACTTAGACAAGAACCTCAAAGATGAAACCCTTACCAATTCCTACACTACCTGGCGCCCCGTAAAATTTAATGCCTCTTTAGACTTTGGTTTTTCTGAAAATGCCGAACCCTGTAACTGCTACAGGCCAATGGGCAGGAGAAGATATTTTAACCATCTTGGAGCTCAGTTCTTTGCGGTAAAACGGCCCCGTGGGCTCAATTTTGCCACCACGCTTTACTACGATAAAACCTTTAATAATAACTTTAGAGGGAAAATTACTTATACAGCCGATTCCTATTCGTTTTCAAATATCGGGCTCCTGTTTTCTGCCAGACTTTCCAATTTTAATGTTTATCTTGCTGCAGATAATCTTCTGGATTATACCAATCTCGCCAAGGCGCAGAACGCTTCGGTGCAGCTTGGTGTCCAACTAATGTTTAGCAGGGAATGAGAACCATTTTTTTCTTTTTTGTCTTTTTATTCGGAATAACCAGTAACACTTTTGGGCAGGATGTCAATAAGTACAAATATGTGCTGGTACCACAGGAATTTGAATTTCTGAAGCATCCAAACCAGTATCAGGTAAACGCACTTACCGCTTTCCTGTTAGAAAAATATGGTTTTGACGCACTTTACGAAGAGAAGATCCCAGCAAATATGGGGCTTTGTGATGTGCTTAAAGTCAATGTTCGTAATGATTCAAGCCTATTTCGTTCCAGGCTTTACGTCACTTTAGAAAACTGTAATGATGAGGTGGTTTTCACTTCAAAAACAGGATCGAGCAGGGAGAAGAATTATAAAAAATCCTATCATGAAGCTTTAAGGGAAGCTTTTACTTCTTTTGAAGGCCTTAGTGAAGGGACAGAATTTATAAAAAGCGGGGTTGCTGTTGCGGATACTTCTGCGGAAAAAAATCCTGCTGAAGTTGTGATAGATCCTGTACCCGCGGCCAAAGATATTCAGGAAGAAGCTTCCGAAGTAATTATTGATCCGGTACCGGCTGCTAATGATACTCAGGAACAAGCTTCAGAAGTTATTGTTGATCCTGTGGTAACTTCCGAAGAAATAGAAGAAGCTACAGAAGAGTCTTCGGCACTTCCTGAAGTGGTTGAGAAGAATGAGAATTTGCAGTTTGTGAATGGTGCAATCACCTATAAACTAGTGAAAACACCGGCAGGTTATGACCTTTACAGGGAAGGAGAACCAGGTAAATTTGGAACTTTACTAAAATCGGGTGGGGGAGAGAATTACCTTTATTCTTCAAAAAACATCTCCGGAAATGCCTTTTTTGACACCCATGGAAACCTGATCGTTGAATATCTTGATCCTAATTCTCAGCAACTCATTAGCGTAAAATATTCTCAGAAAGGTCAATAACCGTATTTGCCTTTCCACCGTTTTTGCAGAAAATCTCTTTGGGATTGTTCCCGTTGATTATTCCCGGGACGAAAGAACGCATGATTGCTTATTTCCTTCGGAAGAAATTCGGCTGCGGCAAAGTTTCCGTCGTAATTATGGGCGTATTTATAATCTTCTCCATATCCTAAATCTTTCATGAGCTTGGTAGGAGCATTCCGTATGGCCAAAGGCACGGGAAGATTACCGGTCTTTTTTACCATCGCCTGGGCCTCGTTAATGGCCATGTAAGAGGCGTTCGATTTTGGGGAAGTAGCCAGGTAAATACAGCACTGGCTCAAAATGATCCTTGATTCGGGATGGCCAATGGTAGAAACTGCCTGAAAGGTGTTATTCGCGAGGATCAAAGCCGTGGGGTTTGCATTGCCAATGTCTTCGGAAGCTAAAATGAGTAAACGGCGGGCAATGAATTTCACATCTTCGCCACCTTCTATCATTCGGGCCAGCCAGTACACAGCTGCATTGGGGTCACTACCTCTAATCGATTTGATAAAAGCCGAAATTATATCGTAGTGCTGCTCGCCGGTCTTGTCATAAAGCACCGTGTTCTGCTGAACTTTGTTCATCACCATATCGTTGGTGATCACTACTTTGTTTTCTTCTTCAGAAGTAACCACGAGTTCAAAAATGTTGAGCAACTTTCGGGCATCACCGCCGCTAAGTCTTAGTAGCGCCTCTGTTTCCTGTAATTCAATCTCTTTTTTGGAGATGATTTCGTCTTCAGATATAGCTCTTTTCAGCAGAGCAATAAGATCGTCTTTTGAGAAAGAGTTGAGTACGTATACCTGGCTTCGTGAGAGTAAAGCGGGAATAACTTCAAAACTTGGGTTCTCGGTAGTTGCTCCAATGAGCGTGATCCAGCCTTTTTCTACTGCGCCTAGAAGCGAATCCTGCTGCGATTTACTAAACCTGTGAATCTCATCTATAAAAAGAATAGGGTTTTTTGTGGTGAAGAGGCCGTCGCTTTTTTTTGCTTTTTCTATAACTTCCCTTACATCTTTAACGCCGCTGCTAATGGCACTAAGGGTAAAGAACGGCCGGCCAGACTCGGTAGCTATAATATTTGCCAGGGTGGTTTTACCCACTCCCGGAGGCCCCCAAAAAATAATGCTGGGTATGATGTCCCTCTTAATTTGTTTGCGAAGAGCGGCATCAGGCCCCACCAGGTGTTGCTGCGATAAGTAATCATCTAATGTTAGGGGACGTAATCTTTCGGCTAAAGGTTTATTCATGAGGTAAAAATAGTAAATTGAGTACTCTTGCAGAAAATGCAGGCGGTATAAGTTTTCTTAGTGACGAACTGGCAGCATGAGGTTCACTTCAGGAAAATGTGTGCTAAAAATGTCATTTTTGGAAGGTATTTGTGCAGCAGTTTTAATTGGTTAACTTTTTGCAAAGCCAAAGGTATGAGAGTACAAAAATCAGCAAATTCTGAACCATTTGTTTTCACTACAGGGGTGGTGGGCTATCCCTTGATCTTTGTACTGGCTATTTGGATAGTATTTTGGATGGAAATACGCTTTGGGTGGGACTTCACGAGCTTTGGAATCTACCCGCGAACTCTTGAGGGGCTTAGAGGTATAGTTTTTTCTCCTTTTATACACAGTGGGATAAAGCATTTGTTTCACAATACCGTTCCGCTGTTTGTTCTTACGCTTTCCCTCTTTTACTTTTACCGGAAATTAAGCTGGAAAATCCTCCTTTTTGGGCTCCTGCTGTCGGGGTTCCTTACATGGCTTATTGGGAGGCCCGCTTTTCATATAGGGGCTTCAGGAATGATCTATGTACTGGCGGGATTTTTATTCTTTAAAGGTATTTTTTCGAGATACTTCAGACTGGTAGCTCTTTCCCTGATCGTGGTTTTTCTTTACGGCGGACTATTATGGTACATCACACCCATTGATCCGAAAATCTCGTGGGAAGGCCACCTGGCGGGACTTCTTTCAGGATTGATCTTTGCCCTCATTTACAGGCAGAATGTTGCCCGTGCTCCAAAATATGAATGGGAAAAGGAGACCTACAGGGAAGAAGAAGACCCTTTTATGCGACATTTTGATGAGCATGGCAACTTCATTGAAAATCCTGATGGAGAGGATGAGCCGCTTTATGTTTACCATTATAAACGAGAGGAAAAGGACCGGCCAAAGGCAGAATAGTACTTCGTTAATCCAGTCTCTGCCGCATCACTTCATAAAGAAAAGCACCACAGGCTACAGAAACATTTAAGCTGCCAATGCTACCCTGCATAGGGAGTTTGGCTTTGTCATCAACCAGCTTAAGCACAGATTCAGAAATTCCCTTGCCTTCATTTCCCATTACCATTGCCGTGGGTTCTTTAAAATCTACGGAATAAAGCAGCTTGTCGGTCTTTTCTGTGGCTGCTACCACTTTAATACCCGAGCCCTGCATGTAGAAAATGGCATCTTTGATATGATCTACCTTGATAAGCGGAATTTTAAAGATCGCCCCGGCAGAAGTCTTCACCGTATCGGCAGTTACGGGAGCGCCCCCTTTTTTCTGAATGATAATTGCGTTTACACCACAACATTCGGCAGTTCTAATGATCGCACCAAAATTCCGAACATCATCTACCTGATCAAGTAAAAGAAAGAGCGGGGCTGTTTCCTGTTGAAGCGCCTTTTCAACTTCAGAAGCAAGATCGGCAAATTGAACGGGCGAGATCTTTGCCACAACACCCTGGTGATTTCCTTTTACCAGCCGGTTCAACTTTTCTACCGGGACGTAAGAAATGTTGTATTCGCCAGATTTAGTTTTTTGCTGTAATTCCTGAAATAACTGGCCGCTAAGACCTTTTTGAACAAAGATCTTGTCTATGGTCTCATTATTCTGAATGGCTTCAATTACGGCACGTATTCCAAAAATGGTGGTTGTATCTTTCATGGTGCAAAGATAGAGATAAATGAATGGCTGCGGAAAACTCTTGAAAATTACTTTATTCTTCAGCCTGCACTGTAAAAGTTCTTTTTACAGACACAGGTTTTCCTGTATTTGTGAACCCTTCAAGATGAATTTCAAAAGTTCCGGGAACATCAGAAGTGAAGAAATTCATTTTTTCTTCGGAAGAATCCATTTCTACTGAAGGCACCCACAGAAGTTGTGTTCTTAGATCTGGAATCCTTGACAGTTGATTATCTGAAGAAGTGGCATAAGACTGTTTAAAATAGTTCTTGCCGGCTTCAGGAAGTTTCATTGCTACTCTTTTGATGTAATCCTGGTTTAAAGTTTCAGAAAAATTTCCCTCGATCGTTTCAACATCAACAATTCCGGCGAAAATATGAGAGCCTAAAAAGAAGTTATCCCTCAAAATCTTTATGCTCTTCACGTATTTTGCCGGATAGTTGATCAAGAGATCGTGATCTTGTACCATCGCGCCGTCTACGATAAGCAGCGCCGGAAGATAAAAATTAGTTGCGCCGTCTGTCTGGTTTATCACGAATTGAGAGCCGTCTTTGCTCCTGGCCAGGTGGGCAAACATGACAATTTCAACCATGGTTTCTTTTATAGTGGGAAACCTGGTGTAGTCATCCAGATTGTAGACGGTAGGCTCTTGAGTGTAAAAAGGTTCTTTTTCAGTTATAACTTTTAAAGTGTCGGGTTTAACGCTGTAATATGCATTTTCAATCTGAACCTGTACGCTGCGGTCAAGAATATAATCTTTCATGGCAGGGGTAATCTTAAAATCGGCGAACTTCAAATCAGGATTGGAGATTTGAGGTAAAGGATCAAGTTTGATCTCATAATTTTCGGTTTCATCTCCTAAAATTTGCATTAAAGCTTCGGGGGTGTCGTAGGCTTCATCTAAATTGAGATAGAATTTCCCCTGCTTGTTTGTAGTTGCGATCTTGAGCATGTAATCTTCACCCGGAAGGGAGAAAGCCAGTTTCTTTCCTGATAAATTGCGGGCTGCTTCTGGCGTTTTTGCCACAATTCGGCCGGAGATGAGATTGCCTCTTGCTTCAGGAAGAAAAACTGAATCTCTATTGTGTTCGGTGCCAGAAGAAGAAAGCTCAAAACCTTCAGAAGTAAATGTATTGGGAACTGGGATAGTGTCTTTTTGTCGAACAGAAAGGGAATAATTGCCCGATTGCCCTTCAAGGTTGAAAGCAACTTTTTCTCTCCTCTCAAAAATGTCATTTTTCAAGGTGATTTTTACCGGGCTGTTATTACTGGCAACAGAAGTCTTTTGTGGTGCCGGAGATTGAGAAATGTCGGCATCACCTTCAGAATTTGATAAAATAGCCGAAGAATCACCGCGATATGGATTAATTATGGCCACATCACCTGCGAAATAAGCGTTGTGATTCCTCATCCAGTTAGAATAGCTCAATAATTTATAATTTCCGGATGGTACAGTGGTAGGGATAAAGAAATCTCCCTGCGCCTGTCCATTTTTCAGCAGAAGTTTATGCTTAAAAATGGTATTTCCATCTTCTCCTATTAATTCTACATAAGCGACTTTACTTACGTGACTTAAATTTCCTGTTTCTGTCTCCAGATTATAGAGCTTATAATACAGGTATTCTCCCGGGAATAATAAGGGCGAATTGTAGTGAACAAAGATCTTTTCCTGCGGAACTTTTTGGAGTAGCGCTGCACCTGCTGAAATATCTACGGCCTGAGCATAAAAGTGCATAGGGAGGAGGAGAAAACAAAAGATAAAGGAGAAAGAAAGGTTTTTCATGATAAAATTTATTCAATCCAGAATTCAGGTGCTTCATTAGAGCCGTAAACGGTGCAGTCTACGCACTCTGTGGCAATTACTCTCATGGGGCCTTCGCCTAATTCTCCCGCAACAGGGGCGCCGGCAAGGCTAAAGTATCTCACTGTTCCACCTTTAATCATGCCTATAGGGGTGTCAAAGTTTTCTCCCGGCCGGAATATCAAACAAGATTCGGGAAATTGTGGCCGGGGTTCATCAAATGCAAAGAAATCATGATAGTTGAAATAGACCCTTTTTGAAGAGGTAGATGAGAGGGTAAAGAATCCCAGTACTTTTTCATCTTCATTATCTACAGCCCGAATATTTCCGTTTACAAAACCAGGTTGCGTGGGGCTCAAGACACTCCCTGAACCTGAGATCTTCTTGAGGGTAGAATAGTAAGAAAAGGCTTCAGGTGTTAAAGAATACTGTTTGACCAGGATACTGTAACGCTGTGCCAGCACAGGGTTCTGTTTATTAATAAAACGCACCACAAAAGAATTAAGGTTATTGTCGCTTAGGGAACTTGTGTTTGAGAGAATTATATCGTTAGACGGCACCGTATTATAACATACCGTTTCCTGGCGCGTGTTTGGAACTATGCTCCAGTCGCTTCCCTGGAACTCAATAGTGTTACGAACAGTGTAAGGAGACACAATTTTGTAGGTTTCTTCATATTCGTACAGCGCAAAATTGGAGGCTGAAGAGGAATATTCGCTGTCGACCATTAGTGCAACTCCATCTTCTCCCTGGTAGAAACTGCGTTCGGCATAAAGGTCATCGATTTTGGCTCCGGGAACCAGAGTTGCAGCATCTGAAGTATAGGTTTTTCCGTCTCCGGTTTGTATTTGAAGTTGATAAGTGTGTTGGGCACCGGCAGCAAATGCTGTGTTAGAAAGATAAATTCCGGGGGTATCTGATTCATAGAATTGGAATTCCCTGTTGTTGTCTTCGATAACAGTGACAGTGGCGTTTGTTTCTGCAGTAGGCGCTTTCTTTTCCAGCCCGTACGTACGGGTGAGCTTTACCTGCTGGAATTTGACTTCATCGGTAATTAGAGCCTCTACCACCAGCAAATCTTCAAAAGTTTCGGTTTCAAAATCGTAGGGTTCCACACAACTATTCACCACTATGGCAGAAAGCAGCAGTATAAAAAGGCGAATGACAGATTTAATATTGATACAGCTCATATTCTTCCGCTTTAAAATCTGAAATTATAGGTAATTGTAGGTACAGGTATTGAGAAAATGGAGCTTTTATATGCTTTTACTTCCCCCTCTTCAGTCACAAAAAATACTGAATACGGATTATTTCTTCCCAATACGTTATACACTGAAATATTCCAGAAACTGTGTGCAAATTTTTTGATCTTGTGATTGCCTTCTACGTTAAAACTGAGGTCCAGCCGGTAATAGTCAGGAATCCTGAATTGGTTTCGGTCACTATACAAGACATATTCTATCCCGTTTTGCACGTATTTTCCAGTGGGATAAGTTACGGGGCGACCAGTTTGATAAACGAAATTAGCCGAAAAACTAAAACGCTGTGTCACCTTATAATTGGCCACCACGCTAAGATCATGGGGCTTGTCATAGTTTGCCGGGAAATATGCACCGTTATTTACACTTTGCTCATTAAAGGCGCCATCCAGCTTCAATTCAGATCTGGAGTAGGTGTAGCCCAGCCAGCCGTTGAGCCGTCCTTCTGTTTTTTTCAGAAGAAATTCGGCGCCAAAAGAGCGGCCTTCTCCCTGTAAGACTTCAGTTTCTATATTCTCATTTAGAAAAAGTTGGGCACCTACCTTGTAGTCGAGTATGTTTTTTGATTGCTTGTAGTATCCTTCTGCACTCACTTCGTACATATTGTTGTTGAAGTTTTTGTAAAGTCCGAGAGAATATTGGTGTGCACGTTGAGGTGCTATGTTATCATCGGTTAGTTTATAGGTATCGGTAGGGGAGACTGTAGTATTGTTTGATAGGGTATGGATATACTGGTATGCGTTGTTGTAACTGAGCTTAAGAGAGAGGTCGGGAAGCAGGGAGTATCGTGCCGAAAGCCGTACTTCGGGTCCGCCATAGGTTTCAATTACTTCATTGTTCCCGTAGTGTATGGTGTCTATTACTGTTGCCTCAGATTTTGGAAGTCCTTCTTCATAAATATTCTGGTCTTTTTCTCCCAAAGCTGCATAATGAGAGTATCGCAAGCCGGCACTAAGAAGCAATTTGTCATTGACTTTAAAATTGTCGGCAATGTAAATAGCAGATTCCAGACCTTTTTCCTTCTGAATTTCGAGGGGTTCTATTATAGATTCGCTTCCCAAAGGCTCTATTTCACCTGGATGGACATTGTACAATTTGGTTGAAATACCATAGTCGAATTTATGAGCAGCACTATGCAGATATCTCATGTTAAGTTTAATTTCACTTTCATTTATTTTATAGCCTGAAGTGAAATTGTTATTGTAGTCGCTCTCATAATCTATATCAAAATTATACTGACTGTTGGTGAGGATAAGACTGCCATCATTTTTTTCATTGAGCTTATGGTTGAGCTTCATTGAAAACAGTAGGTTTTGATAATTAAATAAAGAATCGGAGGTAATACTGTAGTTATCCCGGCTATAATACCCTGTGGTTTGAAGGTTCGTTTTGTCGTTAAATTTATGGTTGTATTTTGCAATGACATCGTAAAAGGAGGCTTTACTATCTTTTAGCGATTCGTCGTCAAGATTTTTTAAAATCCAATCGGAATATGTACTTCGGCCCCCAAGGAGGAGTCCTGATTTACCTTTAACAATGGGAACTTCAAGAGCAACATTGCTGGTGACAGGCCCAACGGAAACTTCTCCTGCGAATTTTTCGGTGTTTGCATCTTTGGAGGTAATGTCAAAAACTGAAGAAAGCCTTCCCCCGAATTGGGCCGGGATGTTGCCTTTATATATAGTAATATCTCCCGTGGTAAAAGGATTGATAGCAGAGAAGATTCCGAAGAAATGAGCAGGATTATAAATTACGGCATCATCAATTAAAATGAGGTTTTGATCTGTTTTTCCGCCTCTTACATTGAACCCTGCAGATCCCTCTCCTGTTGTGGAAATCCCGGGCAGGGTAACAGCGACTTTCATGACATCCCTTTCACCTAAAACCAATGGAATGTTTTTAATCTCATTCATGTCGATGTCTTCTGTGCCACCAATGGCATCCTCCACGTTCTCGGCCTGCTTTGAATCTACCAGAACTTCTCCCAGTAGCTCATAATCTTCTTTGAGGCTTAAATTATAGGTGCCATCACTAAATATTACGAGTCTAGTTACAACATCTTCATTACCCAGAGATCTTGTTTCCAGGAGGTGTTCTCCAGCCGGTAATCTGAGGCTGTAATTTCCATCTACGTCTGTAACTGTACCAATGTCGGTACCCTGAATAAGAACTGAGAGGTTTGAGATAGGCTCTCCTGTTTTTTGATTTGTAACCTGTCCGCTTAAATTAAAATTATCAATTTCAATCGCCCTCTTTTCTTTACCAATAAAGACCGTTTTATTTGCTATTTTTGGATTGTTTTCCTTGACATAAAAGACGGGATTATATTCTCTGGTTTCTTTGGGCGTGGCAATCGCTATTTGTGTAGTGTCCGGGAAGAAGCCTTTGGGTAACTGATCATAGATGATGTTGCTTTTGGTGATGATAATTCTATTGTCATCTAAAAGGTAATAATTTAGGAGTGTTTGTTCCAGAACCTCCTTTAGAACTTCGTTGACTGGAATGTTGCTGTAGTTTGCTATCACCTTTTTATCTTTTACCCAATCTCCAATGTAGAAAAAATGCAGATCAGTTTGCTGTTCTATTTCCCTAAGAACATCTTCAAGAGTGCTTTCTTCTAGAGACAGCGAAACTTTAGGTAAATTCTCCTGAGCCAATAGTAACTGGAAGGAGAGGAGCATAATCAGAGTAAAAATTTTCTTCAATCTAGTTGAGGTTTAATTTTGAAGTTGATGGTGCCAAATTTTGAAATAACGCAGTTAGAAATTCATCTTGATCTGATTTCTGTCGGCGTGAATTATTCCGGTAAAAATTTTCAATTTGTTCTTCCTTGTTAGGAAACAACTTACGGATAGATCTTCTCGAATCAATTTTGCTGAGGGTGTTTTCAATGGACACAAAGTATTCGGGAGAATCTTCTTTAAACTCAAAATAGGCGAAATTCTGGTCTAAATGTTTTTTTAGTTTTTTATGATGCTTCTTTAGTAATAGAATATCATCGCTGTCTAAAAGAATTTCATAGAATTGTGGTTTTTCATCCGGACTTGCACTTAAAGAAATAAAGCTGTGGTTTTCTATATTAAAAGCCTTCACTTTAGATTTGTGCAAATTAATAGTTGTAGCGCCACCGGTTGTGGGAATTCGTACTAATAAGAGATCATCATAGATGTTGTATTGCAGATCCAGATCATAATAAGGTTGGTCGTCATATAACACATTTCCATTTAGATATTTCTGGGTTTGAAAATATTTATGATGGTTGCTTTTTATGATATGCTGGTCAATATATTCTGTACCATTCGCCAGGTCGGTATTTTGAATATGTATGGCGGAGTCTAATAACTTATATACAGGTTTTACTTCTGTCTGGGAAAAGGTTGTTGCGGCATTTAAGGAAAGGATGAACCACAGGATTGGAATATTTCCGAAGTTTTTCAGCATTTAAAAAAGGAGTGTAAATAATCAGATTGGAAAATTAGCATATTTATATCTTATTGAGAACTAAATTTAATTTTTTTCAGGAGTAAACGTTGAATTTCCTGAAATTATTTGAAATATTGGTAATTCTGAGTTAGGGGAGTGGGGACAGATCAATTGTATTACTTACTGAGGAATATGTTTTGTGTCGATATACTCTTGAAAAGTAAATTTCCTGTTTGCCCGTAAAACAAAAAAGGCTGCCCATTTGGACAGCCTTTTCTTTTTCAAAAGATCTTATTGTTATTCAACAATAGTACCTTCCTTGTATTCAATTTCAAAGCTTACGGCGGTTCCATTAACAACTGTTACGTCACCAACTTTCATTAGGCCGTACGCAACCACTTCTTCTCCTTCAACGGTGCGAGTGGTTTTGTAAACAAATACATCTCCCGCTTCAACATTGGGTACGGAAGTAACAGGAGTTCCGTCTTCAAAAGCTTCGCGAGCATCCATAAGGTCTACGGTTGAGAAGAAATCTTCTTCTGTCACTTCAACGAAGCTGATTAGAGCATCATTTACTACTTCAAATCCTTCAACTTCTGTAAAAATAATTTCTCCTTCGCTACTGCCTTCAGCATAATTTTCTCCAGTTGCAAAACTAAACTGTGTTGCAGTAGCATCGTTAGAAATGGTTGCAGATTCGCTGCTACCAAAAACCTGAGGCACCACTACTACGCTAGTTACTACCTGATCTTGTAGGCTTCCGCTTGTAGCAGTAAACCTGTAGTATAGAGTGTCTCCCGGTGCAAGGTCATATGCCTCATAATCTAAATTGGCAAGATCAATTTCTCCTTCTTCAGGATTTAAAGTGATGTCATCTGCTTCAACATAAGTTCCTGCTTCATTTTTCTTCCATTCAAGCATGAAATCATCTATAGGTGCATTAAAGGTAGAAACAGAATAACCAAGGATAGTTTCCTCTTCGTCTGAAGTAGGATCTAAATAAGTGATCTCATCAACTTCACTAAGTTCAATTGCGTGATCAACGTTAATAGAAGCAGGATCATTTAGTACCTCTCCGCTAGATAGCATAGAAACGATTCTAAGGTCATAGGTTCCAGTAACTTCATCGTCGCCGAATTTGAAATCTCCAAGCTCAGATGTGCTAAATGTAGCTGTTCCATCTCCAATATTAGCTGTGGTCAACACATTGCCATCTCCATCCTCAATTGTAATACTTTCGAATTCAACATTATTGGTGAAAAGTTCAATGGTTACATCTTCGTTTTGGTCAAGAACGCTTATGTTGCGATCTACCAGGACCGCATTGGCCCCAACTTCTCGTGTATCGATCAGAGCTTCATCGTCATCGCAAGACCATAAACCCACTGCAAGGAAACAGAGACTTAAATATTTTAATTGTTGTTTCATTATCTTAAGATTTTGTTTTTTAGTTTTCTTTTAGTTCTGATCCCAGAATACAGGAGTTTGTTGTTCATCTCCACCTATTGCACTTGAAGCTGCTTCCCAGTTTTCACCGTTCAATGTAGCTTCACTTACAGGGTAAGTAAATCTTAATGGTACAGGAAGACCGGATTGTGCTGCGTTAGGCAATTTCGGGAAATCTAGTTTTCTCCAGGAAGACCAGGCTTCGAAACCACGGTTATACAAAGCTATCCATTTTTGAACACCAATTTTTTCTATCCAGTTAGACTGGCTATAGGCAACTGCTGGTTGTGCAATGTAAGCATTGGCTTCAGCTTCAGTTCCATCCCAATAAAGAATGGAAGAAGTAATAGCCTCATTATAGTGAGCTTCAGCGTCGGCTGTAATATAACCTCTGGCAGCAGCTTCAGCAATAAGGAATTCTACTTCAGTATAGTCTAAAAGCACACCTTCAAGTGTTGGATCTTCAAAGCGTTCGCTATATATAGTGCTATTTCCCTGAGTGTTACCATTGGCACCATAAGTTCCACCATCATAAACACCTGCACCAAGGTTCTGGGCGAAGTAATCATTTCTTCTTGGATCGTCAAGTGCATTCATTCTGTCAACAAGCGTGTTTGCTGCAACGAAATCGGCACGACCTGACTGTACAAGATCTTCCCAGATTGGGTTAGTGTTTGGAGCTGATGCTTCATAATCCATCGATGCATTGTCTGCATGAGATTCAAAAACTCCTGCTTGAATGGCTTCTGTTGCCATTTTAGCAGCTTTAGTATCATCTACATTAGCGTATCTTAAAGCTAAACGTAGTTTCAAAGAGTTGGCGAATTTAGCCCATTGTCCTGCATCTCCATTATAAAGATAATCAGCATCACCAAATCCACCGGCTCCATCATTAAGCTGGCTAATAGCGCTATCCAATCTTATTACGATATCATTATAGATAGCAGCATCGTCATCATATACAGGAGTGCTATTTTCAAGATCCAGAGCTTCTGTGTAAGGGATGTCACCAAAAGTGTCAACCAAAACATGCCATGTGAATACCTGTAGTACTTCAATCATAGCTAATTGATTTTGAATTTGAGCTTCAGAAAGAGAAGAATCAGGGTTTTCATTCAAAATCATTTTAGCCTCTTCAAGGTCTTTTAAAACATTACGGTATAAGATGATCCATTGTGAACCGTTTATGTCTCTTTCTACCAGGTTGTAGTTCGCTTCATCGGTATAGGTAGTCTCGGTCCAATATTGAGCTACCAGTTTAAAAATGCCCCTGTTAACATTTGTGCTGACCATTTGGTCAATCAAATTCTTAGTAGCATTAGAGAACAGTACATCGGCCGGTACTTCTGTAGGGGCTTTTGTATCGACATTTACTTCTGATAGGTCATCAGAACATGCTACAACCCCTGTAGCCAGTAATATGATTAAAAATAGTTTCTTCATGATATTTTTTTTAGAATTGTAGTCTTACGTTAAAACCGTACTCTCTGGCAGTTGGAATTGCTCCAGACTGGTATCCCTGAATGTTACCAGAACTTAATCCTGCTTCAGGATCTGAGTAAGGAATGTTCTTGTCGATAATCCAAAGGTTTCTTCCTACTGCAGAAAGTGTAACATCTGTCATGGAAATTTTATCGGCAATAGAGTTTGGTAAAGAATAAGATAGCGTAGCTTCTCTTAATTTTACGTAGCTGGCGTCATAGACGTGGAAAGCATTTGGTGCATAACCGTAACCTATGGCGTTTGCATAGCTGCTCATATCAGTTCTTGTTGTATTTGGAGTACCATCGGGGTTTACTCCTTCAAGAACAATACCACCACCTTGTGAGATAGGGTTTCTCATTGGGTTACCCAAATCATTAGTTCCTACAGTATTTGCAGGTACTCCGGTTGCATAACCATACCATGTGTCAAGAGAGAAGACACTTCCACCTTCCTGGATATCGATAAGGAAGCTGAATGCAATATCTTTATATGAAAAGGTGTTGCTGATACCAGCTTTCCAGTCTGGATTGATATCTCCAATAGGTTGTGGAGTTCCATCTACTACAAATCGACCATTGTTAGGATTAATAACAGGACCGCTTCCGTCTTCAAGGTAAGTGTAGTTAGTTCCCCAGATTGTTCCGTATGGTTCTCCTACTGTAGCATTGATCGAGATACCTCCCTGAAGTGATGCCAATTCAAGGTTTTGGTTACCTCCGTACAAGGATAGTACTTCACTTTCGTTAGTAAACCAGTTACCGTTAATTCTCCATTCAAAATCATCGGTTCTAATTGGGCTCACGTGTAGGCTTGCTTCAAAACCTTTGTTTTCAATTTCTCCGGCATTAACCCATCTGGAAGTATAACCTGTTGCAGCTGTAATGGTAACAGGCATTAGTTGATCCTGAGAGTTGGACTGGTAAGCAGCCACATCAAAACCTAAACGTCTGTTAAAAAACTCCATTTCTAAACCAACTTCCCAACTGGTAGTGGTTTCGTTTTTAAGATCTGGGTTATTAGCTGTACTGCTTACTGAGTAAAGCGGAGTCCTAAAGTTTGTAGGGTTGTCATAAACATTCTGTACAGACAATGGTGGTGCGTAGTTACCTACTTCGGCGTAGTTGGCACGAAGTTTACCAAATGATAACCAGTCGTTGTTAAGAAATTCTGAGAATACAACACTTGTAGAAACAGAAGGATAGAAGTATGAGTTATCATCTTCAGGTAAAGAAGAAGATTCATCAACCCTTGCAGTTGCATCAAGGAACAGTAAATTTCTATAACCAAATGAGGCGCTGGCGAAGTAACCATTGGTATGTAATTCTTCAAAAGATTCAGATGGTGGCTCTAAAAGGTTCTGTGAATTTGATAAAGCGAACAGATCAGGAATTACCAATCCACCAGTAGTGCTTGCTCTCATTTGACGGAAAGTCTGTCTTCTTGCTGTAGCACCTAATAAACCAGAGAGGTTAAGGTCTTCTGAAAGGTCGTAGTCAAAGTTTAAGAGTAAATCGTAGTTCAATTCAGTATAACTTGCGTCATATCTGCTGTATGAAGACACTCCGTTACTTCCAACGTTTCTTCTTTCTTCTCTTAGGTCATTGTATGTATCCATAGAAACTCTTCCCGTAGCAGTAAACCAGTCTGTGAATTCATAGTTTATATTGAAATTACCATATAGTCTGTCTCTAACATCGGTTTGGTAATTTTCATATAACTGCCAGTATGGGTTATCTGTATAGATGGGGCTTAAGTTACCGCCTTCTGCATTTGCATAGTTCCAGGTGATGTTTCTTCCAGTAGAGAAGTAAGCATCTTTTTGAGCTTCAAAATCTACGTTGTTTTGGTTCCACTGACGCATAGACTGGAAGATGTTTGAATTATCATATCCTGTTCCATAACGACCTTTACCATCAGTGTTGGTGTAAGTAGCAGTTACTCCTGCAGTAAGTTTTTCGGTGAAATCGTGAGTAGCTTTAACATCTACTGTGTTTCTCTTAATGTTACTGTTTGGAAGGATACCTTCCTGGTCATAAAGTGTGTAGCCTAATCTATAAGTACTACGATCTGTACCTCCATCTAATGAGATGCTGTGGTTGTAAGAAACACCCGTTCTGAAAATTGACTCAGGTCCGTTTTCGGCAGCTGTCCATGGAGTAGCCTGTAGATAATTTGGAGATTCAGGATAAAGTGCATCCCATTGAAAAACCATTAGACTTGGATCGAATCTACCACCAAAGGAGGCATCTTCTGTGAAAGGAACTACAAGATCATCTGTTCCGTCTCCATCAACATCCCAGCTGTCAAAATAACCAGTTTCATAGTATTGCCCATATCCGGCACCGTATTCTTTTTGGTACTCTACGAAAGTATCATCATCCATTTCAGAAAATGTTACTCCGCTAGAAATAGTAACTCCAATATCATCGTTCTTTTGTCCTGATTTTGTAGTGATAATAATCACCCCGTTTGCAGCACGAGACCCATATAATGCAGATGCTGCAGCACCTTTAAGTACGTTTACAGATTCAACGTCATCTGGATTAATATCCATGGCTGCGTTACCGTAATCGTATCCTCCTCTACCACGGGATTGGTCAGAAGTATTGGAGTTCTCGTTACTAATTGGCACACCGTCAACTACAAATAGAGGCTGGTTGTTACCAGTTAATGAAGTGTAACCACGAATAATCACGTTTGAAGAACCACCAAGGGTACTACTCTTCTTAATGTCCAAACCGGATACTTTACCCGATAAAGAGTTAATGAAGTTACCTTCTTTAGCCGTGTTTACTTCGGCTCCGCTAACTTCTTCGGTAGCATAACCAAGAGATCTTTTTTCACGCGAAATCCCGAGGGCAGTTACTACAACTTCTTCAAGTTGAGCAGCATCGGGCTTTAAGATCACATCGATTGTGTCTACATTGGTAACAGGGTATTCGACTGTTTGCATTCCCAGGTAAGAAAAAACCAGGACTTCTCCCTGACTCACCTCAAGAGAGTAATTACCGTCGAAATCTGTCTGCACCCCTTTGGTAGTACCTTTAACAAGTACGTTCACCCCAGGGAGAGGCATCCCATTACCATCAGTCACAGTACCGGAGACTGTGAGGTCTTGTTGTGCAAAGGAAATTTGCACAACTAACGCCAATAATAGCGTTAGCATTCCACTTAATTTTGTTTTCATTTTAATGATTTGTTTGAATTAGCCAGTGCCAAATTTGAAGATAAATTGTCATCCTGACAACTTTTTCTCTTTAAAACTTTAGTATAATCTTAAAACTGCTGCAATATTTAAGCTTTCATTAACGTTTTGAAGCCGTTTTAGCATTTAATGTAGTGGCTTCATTTTCAGGACTGGGCGTGCTGTATGTTAAAGTGTGATGAATATCATTTGTGGGGTGAAAATAAATTGATAAAAAAAATTCTTTTTACCCTGAAGAGAAATCTTAAAATAAAAACATTGGTAAAAGCAGAAAGTATTGGTGACAAGTTTGGGTGAGGTGTCAAAAATGGCAAAAGTCAAGCGAGTTTTTTTCTTTTTGATAATGCCTCTGAAAATTAATTGCTTAAGATTTGAATTATTGGGTTTTATTTCTACCTTTGCAGACCTTTTTAGAAAAGGGTAATATCAAATAAATAATTAGTGTAAAAGAAATTATGCCAACAATTTCACAATTAGTACGAAAAGGAAGAGCCACAATTACCAAGAAGAGTAAATCGGCTGCTTTGGACTCGTGCCCTCAAAGACGGGGAGTATGTACTCGTGTTTACACCACTACACCTAAGAAACCAAACTCTGCTATGCGTAAAGTGGCAAGGGTTAGGTTGACTAATGGTAAAGAGGTGAACGCTTACATCCCTGGTGAAGGTCACAACCTCCAGGAGCACTCGATAGTATTGGTTAGAGGCGGAAGAGTTAAAGATTTGCCTGGAGTTAGGTATCATATTGTACGTGGTGCTCTGGATACTGCCGGTGTTGCAGGAAGAACCCAGAGGCGTTCAAAGTATGGTGCTAAAAAGCCGAAGAAATAAATTTATTTCCAGGGCAAGTAACAATTAACTTATTACAAAGAAGAAATGAGAAAAAGACAGGCGAAAAAAAGGCCACTTTTACCAGATCCAAAGTTTAATGATCAGTTAGTAACGCGTTTTGTTAACATGATGATGTGGGATGGTAAAAAATCTGTTGCCTTTAAAGTTTTCTATGATGCTATTGCTATCGTAGAGGAGAAAAAACAGGATGAAGAAAAAACTGCACTTGAGCTTTGGAAAGATGCTCTCTCTAATGTTATGCCTCACGTTGAAGTGCGTAGCCGTAGAGTAGGTGGTGCTACTTTTCAAATTCCAATGCAAATTAGACCAGATCGTAAGGTTTCAACTGCTATGAAGTGGTTGATCTCTTATTCGAGGAAGCGTAACGAGAAATCTATGGCCCAAAGACTTGCGTCTGAGATTCTTGCTGCAGCTAAAGAAGAAGGTGCGGCTGTTAAGAAAAGAGTGGATACTCACAAGATGGCTGAAGCTAACAAAGCATTCTCTCACTTTAGATTCTAAAAAATGGCACAAAGAGATTTAAAATTTACAAGAAATATTGGTATTGCTGCGCACATTGATGCTGGTAAGACCACAACTACAGAGCGTATTCTCTTCTATACCGGAATAAGTCACAAAATAGGTGAAGTGCATGATGGTGCTGCTACTATGGACTGGATGGAGCAGGAGCAGGAGCGTGGTATTACTATTACTTCTGCGGCTACGCATTGTAAGTGGATGTACCGTGACCAGGAATACACTGTTAATATTATCGATACTCCGGGACACGTTGACTTTACTGTAGAGGTAGAGCGTTCACTTCGTGTTCTTGATGGTATGGTTGCTCTTTTCAGTGCGGTTGATGGTGTTGAGCCTCAATCTGAAACTGTATGGAGACAAGCCGATAAATACCGTGTTCCAAGACTTGGTTTTGTGAATAAGATGGACCGTCAGGGTGCAGACTTTTTCAATGTATGTAATCAGGTTAGAGAGATGCTAGGTGGAAACCCGGTGCCTCTTCAAGTGCCAATTGGAGATGAGGTAGACTTTAAAGGAGTTGTTGATCTTATTGCTAAAAAGGCTATCATCTGGAATGAGGAAGATTACGGAATGACTTATGAGACCATTGATATCCCTGCGGAATTAATGGACGATGTAAATAAATATAGAACTCTGCTTGTTGAGGCGGTTGCCGAGTACGATGAGGCTCTTATGGAGAAATTCTTCGAAGATGAGGACTCAATTACTGAAGATGAGATCATTGCTGCTCTAAGAGCTGCAACCATAGATATGTCTATCATTCCAATGATGTGTGGTTCTTCTTTTAAGAATAAAGGAGTTCAGGCTATGTTGGATGCTGTAATGCGTTACCTTCCATCTCCGGTAGATGTTGAAGCTATTGTTGGGGTTAATCCTGATACAGAGCAAGAAGAGAGCCGTAAGCCTCATGTTGATTCTCCTTTTTCAGCTTTAGCTTTTAAAATTGCTACCGATCCTTTCGTTGGTCGTTTAGCTTTCTTTAGAGTTTATTCGGGAGCATTAGATGCTGGTTCGTATGTTCAGAACAACCGCTCCGGAAAAAAAGAACGTATTTCGCGTATCTATCAGATGCATGCTAATAAACAACAGCCGATTGACAGAATTGAAGCTGGTGATATTGGTGCAGCTGTTGGATTTAAAGATATTAAAACAGGAGATACTTTGACAGATGAGAAGCACCCAATCGTGCTTGAATCAATGTCTTTCCCTGACCCTGTAATTGGTATATCTGTTGAGCCTAAAACCAAGGCAGATGTTGATAAGATGGGTATGGCTTTGGCTAAATTAGCTGAAGAAGATCCAACTTTCCAGGTTAAGACTGACGAAGTTTCTGGACAAACTATTATTTCAGGAATGGGTGAGCTTCACCTTGAAATTCTTGTAGATCGTTTGAAAAGAGAATTTAAAGTAGAGGTGAATGAAGGTCAGCCACGTGTTGAGTACAAAGAAACTGTTACTAAAGATGCAGATCATAGAGAAGTTTACAAAAAGCAATCTGGTGGTCGTGGTAAGTTTGGTGATATTGTATTCACATTAGGACCTGCAGACGAAGACTTTAAGGGGCCTGGACTTCAGTTTGTTGACGAGATCAAAGGTGGTCGTATTCCAAAAGAATTCATTCCATCAGTTGAAAAAGGATTCAAAGAAGCTATGAAAACCGGTCCTATGGCAGGTTTTACAATGGATACTTTAAAAGTAGTTCTTAAGGATGGGTCTTTCCACCCTGTGGATTCAGATCAGCTTTCTTTTGAATTGGCTGCAAAAATGGGATATAAAGTTGCTGCTAAAAAAGCAGGAGCTGTGATCCTTGAGCCAATCATGAAAGTTGAAGTGGTTACCCCAGAAGAGAATATGGGTGATATAGTAGGGGATTTAAACAGACGTCGTGGACAGGTGAATAATATGTCTGACAGGTCTGGTGCCAAAGTTATTAAAGCTGAAGTGCCATTATCTGAAATGTTTGGATATGTTACTACCTTGCGTACCCTGTCTTCAGGACGTGCAACTTCTACTATGGAATTTTCTCACTATGCCGAGACTCCTTCTAATATTTCAGAAGCGATCATGAAGGCAGAAAAGGGAACCGCTAACGATTAATTTATCAGGAAAATGAGTCAAAAAATCAGAATAAAACTAAAATCTTACGATCACAACCTGGTAGACAAATCTGCCGAGAAGATTGTAAAAACCGTAAAAAGTACGGGAGCTGTGGTAACTGGTCCTATTCCGTTGCCAACTCACAAGAAGATATTTACTGTATTGCGTTCTCCGCACGTTAACAAAAAGTCTAGAGAGCAGTTTCAGTTAAGCTCATATAAGAGATTACTGGATATTTACAGTTCTTCTTCAAAAACGATCGATGCTCTTATGAAACTTGAATTGCCAAGTGGAGTAGAGGTTGAGATTAAAGTGTGATCGTTGAAGAGTTAAGGCATGCCTTAACTCAACGGTTTATCTAAACATGTCCCGAGCTTTAGGCAAGGGAAAAACGGTGAAAAATACATTCAGGATTGGAAGTGTTTTTCAATCCTGAATATTTTTAAATAAATATAAATTAATAACTAATAATTAATTATGTCTGGGTTAATAGGAAAAAAGATTGGCATGACCAGCATTTTTGACGAGAACGGGAAGAACATTCCTTGTACCGTTATTGAAGCAGGACCATGCGTAATTACCCAAGTCAGAACCAAAGAGGTTGACGGGTATGAAGCTCTTCAACTTGGTTTCGATGACAAAAAGACTGCTAATAAAGCTGCCGAAGGGCACGCTAAAAAAGCCGGAGCCGCAGCAATGCGCAAAGTCGTTGAATTCAAGGGATTTGAAGGAGAGTATAAATTAGGTGATGCAATCACTGTAGAGCATTTTGCTGAAGGCGAATTTGTAGACGTTTCCGGTGTTTCTAAAGGAAAAGGTTTTCAAGGTGTTGTCAAACGTCACGGTTTTGGTGGGGTTGGACAGGCTACTCATGGTCAGCATAACAGATTAAGAGCTCCTGGTTCTATTGGTGCTGCTTCTTATCCTGCGAGAGTTTTCAAAGGAATGAGAATGGCCGGAAGAATGGGTGGCGAAAAAGTAAAAGTAGAAAACCTGAGAGTTCTAAAAGTAATAGCCGATAAGAACCTGCTTGTAATAAGCGGTGCTATACCGGGACATAAGAACTCTTACGTAATCATTCAGAAGTAATGGAAGTAGCAGTTTTAGATATAAAAGGAAAAGAAACAGGAAGAAAGGCAAACCTTTCTGATGCTGTTTTTGCAGTAGAGCCTAACAACCATGCTGTTTATCTTGATGTGAAGCAATACTTGGCCAATCAACGCCAGGGAACTCACAAAGCTAAGGAACGTGCAGAGATTGCTGGTTCTACGCGTAAAATCAAGAAACAAAAGGGAACAGGTACTGCCCGTGCGGGAAGTATCAAGTCTCCTATTTTTAAAGGTGGAGGTAGAGTTTTTGGTCCAAGACCAAGAAGTTATTCCTTTAAGTTGAATAAAAACCTAAAGAGACTGGCTAGAAAATCTGCCCTGTCTATGAAGGCAAATGATAACTCCATTATAGTAGTTGAAGATTTTACATTTGATGCTCCAAAAACTAAAAACTTCATCGATGTGTTGAAGGCTTTAGGACTGGAAGGTAAAAAATCTTTGATAGTGTTGGGTGACTCGAATAAAAACGTATATTTGTCGTCACGCAATTTAAAGACCTCTGAGGTTGTAAGTTCTTCAGAATTAAGCACTTACAAAATATTAAACGCTAATAACTTGGTGTTTTTGGAGGGGTCTCTAGAAGGAATTGAGTCGAATCTAAGTAAATAAGCATTATGAGTATCTTAATAAAACCTATTATTACAGAGAAGGCTACAGCAGATAGCGAGCTTAACAATAAGTACGCTTTTGTAGTTGATAATAAGGCGAATAAGATTGAAATTAAAGACGCAGTTGAGTCTGCTTATGGTGTTTCAGTTACTAAAGTTCGTACAATTAACGTCCGCCCGGACAGAAAAACCCGTTATACAAAAACGGGTGTTGTTACTGGTAAAACCAGTGCTTATAAAAAAGCGCTAGTACAGGTGGCGGAAGGTGAAACTATTGATTTATATAGTAATCTTTAAGATTAAAGAATGTCAGTTAGAAAATTAAAACCAATTACCCCTGGTCAGCGTTTTAGAGTAGTGAACGGATTTGACGCGATCACTACTGATAAGCCGGAGAAAAGTTTATTAGCTCCGAACAAAAGATCTGGTGGTAGAAACAGTCAGGGAAAAATGACCATGCGCTATATAGGTGGTGGTCATAAAAAGCGTTACAGGATTATAGACTTTAAAAGAGACAAGCAGGGTATCCCTGCAACAGTTGCTTCTATTGAGTATGATCCAAACAGAACAGCTTTTATCGCACTATTGAATTATCAGGATGGTGAAAAACGATATATTATTGCTCAGAATGGACTTCAGGTAGGCCAGAACATAGTTTCTGGAATGCAGGATGTAGCACCCGAAATTGGAAATGCTATGCCTTTGTCTATCGTTCCTTTGGGTACTATTATTTCTTGTATTGAGCTTAGGCCAGGACAGGGAGCTGTAATGGCTCGTAGTGCAGGTGCTTTTGCTCAGTTAATGGCAAGAGAGGGGAAATATGCTACTATCAAGTTGCCTTCTGGAGAGATCAGACGGGTGCTTGCCAGTTGTGTTGCAACTATTGGTGCTGTTTCAAACAGTGATCATCAGTTGTTGATCTCTGGTAAAGCTGGTAGACATAGATGGTTAGGTAGAAGACCAAGAACCAGGCCTGTTGTTATGAACCCGGTTGATCACCCAATGGGTGGTGGTGAAGGTCGTGCTTCAGGAGGTCACCCACGTTCTAGAAAGGGATTACCTGCAAAAGGTTACAGAACCCGTTCTAAAACGAAAGCGAGTAATAAATATATTGTAGAACGTAGAAAGAAATAATAAGATATGGCACGTTCATTAAAAAAAGGACCTTACGTTCACTATAAATTAGAACAGAAAGTTGCGCAGAATACCGAGTCTGGAAAGAAAGCGGTTATTAAGACCTGGTCAAGGGCTTCAATGATCACTCCAGATTTTGTTGGGCAAACTATTGCTGTGCACAACGGACGTCAATTTGTTCCTGTGTACATCACTGAGAACATGGTAGGTCATAAATTAGGTGAATTTTCACCAACAAGATCTTTTAGAGGTCATGCTGGTGCTAAGAATAAAGGTAAAAGATAATTGAAGCTATGGGAGTTCGTAAAAGAGAAAGAGCAGAGCAAACTAAAGAAGCTAAGAAGCAAATAGCTTTTGCTAAACTAAATAACTGCCCTACTTCGCCAAGAAAAATGCGTCTGGTTGCAGACCTTGTTCGTGGTGAAAAAGTAGAAAGAGCGCTTCAAATTTTGAAATTCAATTCTAAAGACGCGTCTAAGAGTCTTGAAAAGTTGCTTTTGTCTGCACTTGCCAACTGGCAAGCTAAGAATGAAGATGCGAGTATTGAAGATGCAGAATTGTTTGTAAAAGAGATTCGCGTTGACGGAGGAAGTATGTTGAAAAGACTACGTCCTGCACCACAGGGTCGCGCACATAGAATTAGAAAACGTTCCAACCATGTTACTTTGGTTCTTGGAGCAAACAATAATACACAAAGCTAGTTAAGAGTATGGGACAGAAAACAAATCCAATCGGGAATCGTCTTGGTATCATTAGAGGATGGGAATCCAACTGGTACGGAGGAAATGACTACGGCGATAAATTAGCCGAAGACGATAAGATTAGAAAATATATCCATGCTCGTCTTTCAAAAGCGAGTGTATCCAGAGTAATCATTGAGCGTACTCTAAAGCTTGTAACCGTTACTATCACCACAGCCCGTCCTGGTATCATTATTGGTAAAGGAGGTCAGGAGGTAGACAAGCTTAAAGAAGAGCTTAAGAAGATTACCGACAAGGAAGTTCAAATCAACATCTTTGAAATTAAAAGGCCAGAACTTGATGCTCATTTAGTGGGCTCAAGTGTTGCAAGACAAATTGAGAATCGTATCTCTTACCGTCGTGCAATTAAAATGGCTATTGCGGCTGCAATGAGGATGAATGCTGAAGGGATCAAGATTGAGATCTCAGGGCGTTTGAATGGGGCAGAAATGGCTCGTTCAGAATCCTACAAGGATGGAAGAATTCCATTGTCAACATTTAGAGCCGATATTGACTATGCTTTAGTTGAAGCTCATACTACTTATGGTAGATTGGGTGTTAAAGTATGGATCATGAAAGGTGAGGTATACGGTAAAAGAGAACTTTCTCCACTTGTTGGCATGGCCAAAAAACAAGGAGGAAAAACCGGAACCGGACGAAGCGGTGCACCAAAATCGCGTCGTAGAAAGTAATTTTTTAAAGTAAAGAAAAATGTTACAGCCTAAAAGAACAAAATATCGCAAAATGCAGAAGGGCCGTATGAAGGGTGTGTCTCAAAGAGGACACAGACTTTCAAACGGAACTTTTGGAATAAAGTCATTAGACTCTAATTTTTTGACTGCACGACAAATAGAAGCTGCGCGTATTGCTGCTACTCGTTATATGAAGAGGGAAGGATCACTTTGGATTAAAATTTTTCCAGATAAGCCTATTACAAAAAAGCCTCTTGAAGTACGTATGGGTAAAGGTAAAGGTGCCGTTGAATACTGGGCTGCAGTTGTGAAACCCGGAAGAATACTTTTTGAAGTAGGAGGTGTGCCTTTTGATGTTGCTAAAGAGGCTCTTCGCCTGGCGGCACAAAAACTTCCTGTAAAAACTAAGTTCATTGTAGCTAGAGATTATCAAGCTTAATAAGACACGTTATGAAACAATCAGAAGTTAGAGAATTGTCTGTAGCAGAATTACAGGAAGAACTTGGTAAGTCAAGGAAAGCATATTCCGATCTTAAAATGGCTCACGCAGTATCGCCATTAGAGAACCCAATACAGTTGAGAACTGTAAGAAGATCTATAGCGCGTATTGCTACAGAGTTAACTAAAAGAGAACAACAATAAGTGTTATTCTGCTGAAAATGGAAAAAAGAAACTTAAGAAAAGAACGTATAGGTGTTGTTACCAGTAATAAGATGATGAAATCTATTGTGGTTTCTGAAACTAAAAAAGTAAAGCACCCCATGTATGGAAAGTTCGTTTTGAAAACGAAAAAATATGTGGCGCACGACGAAACAAACGACTGCAACATTGGAGATACTGTAAGGATCATGGAAACACGTCCTTTGAGTAAATCAAAATGCTGGAGATTAGTAGAAATAATTGAAAGAGCGAAGTAATTATGGTACAACAAGAGTCTAGATTAAGAGTTGCAGACAATACCGGAGCTAAAGAAGTTTTAGTTATTCGCGTATTGGGCGGTACAAATAGAAGATACGCTTCTGTTGGAGACAAGGTCGTTGTCAGTGTTAAAGAAGCTACACCTAACGGAAATGTAAAGAAGGGTGCAGTTTCAACAGCAGTTGTTGTTCGTACCAAAAAGGAAGTGCGCAGACCAGACGGATCTTACATCCGTTTCGACGATAACGCATGTGTTCTTCTCAACCCAGCTGGGGAAATGAGAGGTACGCGTGTTTTTGGACCTGTAGCACGTGAACTTCGTGATAAGCAATTCATGAAGATCGTATCATTAGCACCAGAAGTGCTTTAATACAGAAATAAGATGAAAAAGCTTAAAATAAAAACCGGAGATAACGTTCGTGTAACTGCTGGAGATCATAAAGGTCAGGAAGGTAAAGTGCAGCAAGTATTTCTGGATAAGAATAAAGCCATTGTGGAAGGTGTGAATATGGTTTCTAAGCATGAGAAGCCTAGCGCATCCAATCCTCAGGGTGGAATTAAAAAGAAGGAAGCACCTATCCATATTTCTAATCTTTCTTTGATCGACAAAAATGGTGAAACTACCAGGGTTGGATATAGAGAGGAGAACGATAAGAAAGTAAGGTTTTCCAAAAAATCTAATGAAGTAATATAGTTATGGCGTACGTACCAAGACTTAAACAAGAGTATAAAGAGAGAGTGATCTCCACTCTTACAGAAGAATTCAGCTACTCCAACGTAATGGAGGTTCCAAAACTACAAAAGATAGTTGTGAGCCGTGGCGTTGGTGCTGCTGTTGCAGATAAGAAACTTATTGACCATGCGGTAGATGAATTAACAGCTATTACAGGTCAAAAAGCTGTTGCGACCATTTCTAAAAAAGACGTTGCTTCATTTAAATTACGTAAAGGTATGCCTATTGGTGCCAAAGTTACTTTGCGTGGGGAGAGAATGTATGAATTTTTAGATCGTTTGATCACTTCTGCACTTCCACGTGTTCGTGATTTTAATGGTATTAACGCAACCGGATTTGATGGAAGAGGAAATTATAACCTTGGGGTAACCGAGCAGATTATTTTTCCTGAGATCGATATCGATAAGGTTAATAGGATCAATGGTATGGATATTACCTTTGTGACTAGTGCCAATACCGATAAGGAAGCGAAATCATTGTTAACTGAACTGGGATTACCTTTTAAAAAGAATTAATTATGGCTAAAGAATCAATGAAAGCCCGTGAGGTGAAGAGACAGGAATTGGTAGATAAATATGCTGAAAAACGTAAGGCTCTTAAAGAGGCTGGCGATTATGAAGCACTACAAAAACTACCAAAGAACTCATCTCCCGTGCGACTACATAACCGTTGTAAGTTGACAGGAAGACCTAGAGGGTATATGAGACAGTTCGGAATTTCCAGGGTAACTTTCAGAGAAATGGCGAACAACGGATTAATTCCCGGAGTTAGAAAGGCTAGTTGGTAAGATTATAAATTGAAAGAAGGTTCTTTCTATACTGGAGGAAAACCACTTTCGCAAATAAAAATAGATGAATACAGATCCTATTGCAGATTATTTAACAAGAATTAGAAACGCAGTTGCTGCAAACCACAGAGTGGTGGAGATCCCTGCTTCTAATCTTAAAAAGGAGATCACCAAAATACTTTTTGATCAGGGGTACATCCTTAGCTACAAATTTGACGAATCTTCTGCTCAAGGTAGCATTAAGATTGCGCTTAAGTATGATAAGGTTACTAAAGAGCCTGTTATAAAAAAGATTCAACGCATAAGTAAACCTGGTTTACGTAAGTATGCCGGTGCCAATGAACTTCCTCGTATCCTTAATGGGCTTGGAATCGCTATTGTGTCTACTTCTCATGGTGTAATGACAGGGAAGCAGGCTCAACAGGAAAAAGTTGGTGGTGAGGTATTGTGTTACGTTTACTAATATTTAAAGACGAAAAGAAATGTCCAGAATAGGTAAAAGTCCAATCACAATTCCACAAGGTGTTACAGTAGACATTAAGGACGGAGTTGTTACGGTAAAAGGAAAATTAGGTGAACTAACTCAGGAATATTCTGAGATTGATATCATCATAGAAGACGGAGTTATTACATTTGAGCGTCCTTCAGAAAAGAAAGATCATAAGGCAAAACACGGTCTTTACCGTGCTTTGATCAGCAATATGATTGAGGGTGTTACTAATGGATTCACTCACGAACTTGAACTAGTAGGTGTTGGGTACCGTGCATCTAACCAGGGTCAAAAATTGGACCTGGCTGTTGGGTACTCTCACAACATTGTCTTAGATTTGGCCCCCGAAGTAAAAGTGGAAACAATTTCAGATAAAGGTAAAAATCCTGTTGTGAAATTGACTTCACATGATAAACAACTAGTTGGTCAGGTAGCTGCAAAGATCAGATCTTTCCGTGCGCCAGAACCTTATAAAGGTAAAGGTATTAAGTTCAAAGGTGAACAGTTACGAAGAAAAGCAGGTAAATCAGCTTAATAACTAAGATTATGGCAGTTTCAAAACAAGATAGAAGAACTAAGATCAAGAAAAGGATCAGAAGAGATATAAGCGGTACTCAGGGCCGTCCAAGACTTTCCATTTTTAGAAGCAATAAAGAAATTTATGCTCAAATTGTGAATGATGTGGATGGGAAAACTTTGGTAGCTGCTTCTTCAAGAGATAAAGAGGTTGCCTCGGCGACTGTAGAGAATAAAACAGAGCAGGCAGCTTTAGTTGGAAAAGCTATTGCTGATAAAGCTTTAAAAGCCGGGATTGAGACCATCTCATTTGACAGAGGAGGATACTTATACCACGGAAGAGTAAAATCATTAGCAGAAGGTGCTCGCGAAGGAGGACTAAAATTCTAAAAGTATGTATCAGGATTATAAAAATGTAGAACTTGTAAAACCGGGTGGACTTGAATTAAAAGACCGTTTGGTTGGTGTACAACGTGTTACCAAAGTTACAAAAGGTGGTAGAGCATTTGGCTTCTCTGCAATTGTAGTTGTAGGTGACGAGAATGGGGTTGTAGGCCAAGGTTTAGGTAAATCTAAAGAAGTAGCCGATGCTATCGCTAAAGCGGTTGAAGACGCTAAGAAAAACCTGGTGCGTATTCCTCTTAATAAGGGAACACTTCCTCACGAACAAAAAGGTAAATATGGTGGAGCTAGAGTAATGCTTTTACCTGCAGCTCCGGGTACTGGAGTTATTGCTGGTGGAGCGATTCGTGCGGTACTTGAATCTGTTGGTGTTCATGATGTACTTTCAAAGAACCAGGGTTCTTCAAACCCTCACAACGTGGTGAAAGCTACTTTTGATGCATTACTTCAGTTAAGAAGTGCAGAGACTGTTGCCCGTCAACGTGGTATTTCTCTTGAGAAAGTTTTTAAAGGTTAATAACAAGGAATAATGGGAAGAATAAAAGTTACACAGGTAAAAAGTGCTATTAAGCGCACTCAAAACCAAAAACGTACTTTGGAAGCACTTGGTCTAAGAAAACTTGGTCAGGTTGTGGAGCACGAAAATACGCCAAACATCCTTGGTATGGTAAATAAAGTAAATCACTTAGTCTCTGTAGAGGAGACCAAATAAGAAACTCACATGGATTTAAGTAACTTAAAACCTGCTAAAGGTTCAGTTCAAAGTAACGCGAAGCGAGTTGGGCGTGGTGAAGGATCAGGGAAAGGCGGTACTGCTACCCGTGGTCATAAAGGTGCAAAATCTCGTTCTGGTTACTCTAGGAAAATAGGATTTGAAGGAGGGCAAATGCCACTTCAAAGACGAGTTCCAAAATTCGGTTTTACCAACATCAACCGTAAAGATTATCAGGGTATCAATCTTGATACACTTCAATCTTTGGTTGACGAAGGAAGAATCACCGATACAGTTGATATGAATGTTCTTATTGAGAACGGATTAGCTGGGAAAAACGAGTTGGTTAAGATATTAGGAAGAGGTGAATTAAAAGCTAAGTTGAAAATATCTGTTCATAAATTTACTGCCTCAGCAAAACAAGCTATTGAAGCTGCTGGTGGTGAAGCTGTTACTTTATAATAGATAACAATGAAATTCATCAATACATTAAAGAATATCTGGAAAATCGAGGAGCTAAAAAATAGAATTTTAGTAACCCTCGGTTTATTGCTGGTGTATCGCTTTGGAGCACAGGTGGTGCTTCCTGGAATTGATGCGTCTCAATTAGCGAACCTTGCTACTCAAACAGATGGCGGTTTATTAGGGCTTCTTAATGCTTTTACAGGAGGTGCATTTTCGAATGCTTCTGTATTTGCTTTGGGAATTATGCCCTATATATCGGCATCTATTGTAGTGCAATTAATGGGAATTGCTGTTCCTTATTTGCAGAAATTGCAGAAAGAAGGAGAGAGTGGTCGTAGAAGGATCAACCAAATTACTAGATGGTTGACTATTGCTATTACTCTTGTGCAGGGGCCTGGTTATATTTATAACCTTTTTGCCACCTTGCCTTCAGGTGCATTTTTGCTTGGAAGTACAGTGACCTTTGTTGCTTCTTCTGTAATAATCCTTACTACAGGAACCATTTTTGCAATGTGGCTTGGAGAGAAGATAACTGATAAAGGTATTGGTAACGGTATTTCACTGCTTATCATGGTAGGTATTATTGCAACACTGCCACAAGCCTTCATTCAGGAATTTGCTTCCAGAGTATTCGAATCGAACGGAGGAATGATTATGATCCTTATTGAACTTGTAATATGGTTTGTAATAATTCTGGCCAGTGTAATGTTAGTGATGGCTGTTAGACAAATCCCTGTCCAGTATGCAAGAAGAACTGCTACGGGAGGATACGAAAAGAATGTTTTTGGTTCAAGACAATATATTCCATTGAAGCTAAATGCTTCTGGAGTTATGCCAATTATTTTCGCGCAGGCAATAATGTTTATTCCGGCAGCGGTTGCAGGGCTTTCACAGTCTGAAACCGCACAAGGAGTTACAGCTGCCTTCAGCGATATCTTTGGCTTTTGGTACAATTTGGTTTTTGCAGTGTTAATTATAATTTTTACGTACTTTTACACTGCGATTACGGTACCTACCAATAAAATGGCAGATGATCTTAAAAGGAGTGGTGGTTTCATACCCGGGATAAGACCAGGTTCAGAAACTTCAGAATTTTTAGATCGTATCATGTCGCAAATCACCCTGCCGGGTTCTGTTTTCTTAGCGCTTATCGCAGTGTTCCCTGCAATTATCGTTTCCCTTTTGGGAGTTCAGGCCGGATGGGCATTGTTCTTTGGAGGAACATCATTGTTAATCATGGTAGGAGTTGCAATTGATACCATGCAGCAGGTAAATTCTTACTTGTTGAACAGGCACTATGATGGTCTTATGAAAACCGGTAAAAACAGAAAAGCAGTAGCATAATGGCAAAACAATCGGCAATAGAACAAGACGGAACGATCATTGAAGCATTATCAAATGCAATGTTCCGGGTGGAGTTAGAGAACGGTCATGTTGTGACCGCGCATATCTCAGGTAAAATGCGAATGCATTACATCAAATTATTGCCTGGGGACAAAGTGAAATTAGAAATGAGCCCGTACGATTTATCTAAGGCTCGAATAACTTACAGATACTAAAAACTATGAAAGTTAGAGCATCAATTAAAAAAAGAAGTGCCGAGTGCAAGATTGTGCGAAGAAAAGGCAGACTGTACGTGATTAACAAAAAGAATCCAAAATTTAAACAAAGACAAGGGTAGTTATGGCTAGAATTGCAGGTGTTGATATACCAAAACAAAAGCGAGGCGTTATAGCATTGACCTATATCTTCGGAATTGGAAAGAGCAGAGCTCAGGAAATTCTTAAAGAGGCCAACGTAGAAGAAGGAAAAAAAGTTTCCGATTGGAATGATGACGAAATCGGAAGAATTCGTGAGGCAGTTGGATCTTTTAAAATAGAGGGTGAATTGCGTTCAGAAATCCAGTTGAGCATTAAGCGCTTAATGGATATTGGAAGTTATAGAGGGATTCGTCACAGAGCGGGATTACCGTTAAGAGGACAAAGAACTAAAAACAACTCCAGAACCAGAAAAGGAAGAAGAAAAACAGTTGCAAACAAGAAGAAAGCAACTAAATAATAAGTAGGATGGCAAAAGCAAAAGCAACTCAAAAGAAGCGTAAGGTAAATGTTGAGTCTATTGGAGAAGCGCATGTTACTGCTTCTTTCAACAACATTATCATTTCGTTGACCAATAAAAAAGGAGATGTTATCTCATGGTCCTCTGCCGGTAAAATGGGCTTTAGAGGATCTAAGAAAAATACTCCTTATGCAGCGCAATTGGCTGCAGAAGACGCATCAAAAGTGGCACACGAAGCAGGTCTTCGTAAGGTAAAGGTTTTTGTGAAAGGACCAGGAAATGGTAGAGAATCTGCTATTCGTTCCCTTCACAATGCTGGTATTGAAGTGACTGAGATTATCGATGTTACTCCACTTCCACACAACGGATGTCGTCCTCCAAAAAGACGTAGAGTTTAATTAACAAGTATAAACAAAAGTAAGCAAAGAGATCTGCGAAGGACAGTGACCTTAATTCCACGATCGCTTGCTTTATAACAAATTTTTCAATGGCAAGATATACTGGTCCAAAGACTAAAATCGCCCGTAAGTTCGGGGAAGCTATTTTCGGAGATGACAAATCTTTTGAAAAAAGAAATTATCCTCCGGGACAACACGGTAACAACCGTCGTCGAGGAAAAAAATCTGAATACGCTGTCCAGTTAATGGAAAAGCAAAAAGCTAAGTATACCTATGGTGTTCTTGAGCGTCAATTCAGAAACATGTTTGAAAAAGCAACACGTGCCCAGGGAATTACCGGGGAGGTGCTTTTACAATTATGTGAGTCTCGTTTAGACAACGTGGTATATAGAATGGGAATTGCCCCATCTAGACGTGCTGCAAGACAATTGGTTTCTCACAGACATTTAACTGTGAATGGAGAGTTAGTAAACATTCCATCTTACCAGTTAAAAGCAGGAGATGTTGTAGGAGTAAGAGAGAAATCAAAATCCTTAACTGCCATCCAGGATTCATTAGCTAATTCTAGCAGTGTCTACGAATGGATCACGTTTAACAACGAGACCAAACAGGGAACTTATGTTTCTGTTCCGGCAAGAGTACAAATTCCGGAAAATATCAATGAACAATTCATCGTCGAATTATATTCGAAATAATAATTCACAGAAGTCGTAATATGGCAATATTAAATTTTCAGAAGCCCGATAAAGTTATAATGATTGATTCAACCGATTTCGAAGGGAAATTTGAATTTCGCCCTTTGGAACCAGGTTATGGATTGACTGTTGGTAACGCTCTAAGAAGAGTGCTTTTATCTTCACTTGAAGGGTTCGCTATTACTTCGGTTCGCATCGAAGGAGTAGAGCACGAATTCTCAACTATCCCCGGGGTAGTAGAAGACGTAACCGAAATCATCTTGAATCTTAAACAGATCAGGTTTAAAAGGCAAATTGATGAAATAGACAATGAAGCCGTTACCATTTCTGTATCTGGTCAGGAGCAATTAACTGCTGGTCACTTCCAAAAATTCATCTCAGGTTTCCAAATCCTTAATCCGGATATGGTGATCTGTAACATGGATAAAAAAGTGAACCTTAATATGGAGGTTACTGTAGAAAAGGGTAGAGGATACGTTCCTGCTGAAGAGAATAAGAAGCCAAATGCACCTATCGGTACGATCTACACAGATTCTATTTACACTCCTGTAAAGAATGTAAAATATAGCATCGAAAACTATAGGGTAGAGCAAAAGACCGATTATGAAAAATTGGTTTTCGAGATTTCTACAGATGGTTCTATTCATCCTAAAGAGGCTCTTACCGAAGCTGCTAAAACTTTGATCCACCATTTTATGCTGTTCTCTGACGAACGCATCACTTTGGAGGCCGATGAGATTGCACAGACTGAGACTTACGATGAAGAATCTCTTCATATGCGTCAGTTGCTAAAAACCAAGTTAGTTGATATGGACCTTTCAGTTAGAGCATTGAACTGTCTTAAAGCTGCAGAAGTTGATACCCTTGGTGACTTAGTATCTTACAACAAGAATGACCTTATGAAGTTCAGAAACTTTGGTAAAAAATCGCTTACCGAACTTGAAGAGTTGGTAAACAACAAAGGACTGAACTTTGGAATGGATCTTTCAAAATATAAATTAGATAAAGACTAGTCGCGTAAATACGCAGCTGTCAATAAAACAAAATAATAACCATCATAATTTGCTCCTCAAAATGGGTTGCAGCAAGATGATGAAACAAAAAAGTCATGAGACACGGAAAAAAGACAAATCACCTGGGTAGACAAACAGCACACCGTAAGGCTATGCTTGCAAATATGGCTTGTTCTCTAATTGAGCACAAACGTATTAACACTACTGTGGCAAAAGCAAAAGCCCTAAAGCAATTTGTTGAACCATTGGTAACCAAGTCTAAAGAAGATACTACTCACAACAGGAGAATAGTATTTAGCAAACTTCGCGATAAGAATGCAATTTCTGAATTGTTCCGCGAGATTGCTCCTAAGGTTGGTGATCGTCCAGGAGGATACACCAGGATCATTAAACTTGGAAACAGGTTAGGTGATAATGCAGATATGGCACTTATTGAACTTGTAGATTACAACGAAATCTACAACGTGAATAAGCCAGAGAAGAAGAAGTCTACTCGTAGAGCTGGTAGAAGTAAAAAATCTTCTGATGCTGCGCAAGCAAAACCTGAGGCTTCTGCTGAAGATAAAAAAGACGAAGGAAACAAGGAATAGATATGATTCTTGATTCTTAAATTCTTAAAAGGATAAGCCGTTAAAGCTTATCCTTTTTTTATACCCTCACGCCAGGGTGCCAAAAAAGTTACTTTGAAACCGAAATTTAAAATCAAATAATCCTGAATAAAATTTATTTTTGTGAAGGATAAAGACGAGCAATCATGAAATACCAAGCAAGAAAAAAAGCCATTTTACTACTTGAAGACGGCACCATCTTCCATGGCAAAGCGGTGGGAGATAAGGATGGAAAGGCCTTTGGAGAGGTCTGTTTCAACACGGGAATGACAGGATACCAGGAAATTTTTACAGATCCGTCTTATTTCGGGCAAATTATGGTCACCACCAATGCCCATATAGGTAATTACGGTGCAAATGAAAATGAGAAAGAAGCTGAGAAAGCCCAGATTTCTGGTTTGGTGTGCAAGAATTTCAGCTATAATCAATCGCGTCCTGCAGCCGATCAAACGCTTCAGCAATTCCTGGATCGCAGTGCGCTCTTCGCGATCTCAGATATTGATACCCGTGCCCTGGTTACCTATATCCGGGAAAATGGGGCTATGAATGCGGTTTTAACTACCCAGTTTGAAGATTTAGAGGCCCTGAAGCAGGAACTTGCCAATGTGCCCGATATGAACGGTCTCGAACTTGCCTCAAAAGTCTCTACTAAAGAGCCTTATTTCTTCGGAAATGAATCTGCCCGCTTTAAAGTCGCCGTACTTGATGTGGGGGTCAAAAAGAGCATTTTAAAGCACCTGGCTTCCCGTGATGTATATTGCAAGGTGTTTCCATATGATACTACTTATGCCCAAATGAAAGAGTGGGAGCCTAACGGTTACCTGCTTTCCAATGGTCCCGGCGATCCCGAACCTCTTAAAAATGCCATTCAGGTGGCTAAAGATATAATTGCTGAAGATAAACCGCTTTTTGGAATTTGCCTTGGTCACCAGATCATTGCCCTGGCAAATGGCATCTCAACATACAAAATGCACCATGGCCACAGGGGGATAAATCATCCTATTCTTAACCTGGAAACCGGAAAAGGGGAGATTACCTCACAAAATCATGGTTTTTCAGTGAATAAAGAGGAAACTGAAGCCCATCCCGATGTTGTTGTGACCCATACGCACCTAAATGATCAAACCGTGGCAGGAATTAGGATGAAAAATAAGAACTGTTTCTCAGTTCAGTATCATCCTGAAGCCAGTCCCGGGCCAAATGATGCTCATTATCTGTTCGATGAGTTTATTCACAACCTAATAGGCCAAGAAATCACAGCTGAATAATTTTCAGAAGATCAATGTGTAGCATTACCCTTCAAAAATGCCATTTTTGAAGGGTAATTTTTTTTGTCTTTTTATTTCTGAAGTAAATTTCAGGCTAAGATTATTTTTCCTTCGGAAGTAGTTACTGAATAAATTTTCAGCATTTTTCTGAACTTTTTACGAAGGGAATAATGGCAACTTCCTTTAAGTTTTTGAAGAAATTTCCGAAGAAATTCTGCTGTTTTTAACGAGGGGAAATTGGAAACCGCGCTTCCGAAGATTTAGAAGCTATCTACATCGTTCTCGTTAATAAATTTCTCTTAATTCCTTTGAACTAAAGGCTTTGGTTTTTACTATTCTTTTGAAGTATTCGTATCTTGCAGGGGCTAAAAAAGATAATTAATTAAAATTTCTAAATATGAGCGTTATAATAAACATACATGCCCGCCAGATTTTTGATTCTCGCGGTAATCCAACTGTTGAAGTTGATGTAGAAACTGAAAATGGAACCATTGGAAGAGCAGCAGTCCCTTCAGGAGCCTCTACCGGAGAACATGAAGCGGTTGAACTACGTGATGGTGGCAGTGATTACATGGGTAAAGGTGTGCTACAGGCAATAAAGAACGTGAATGAAGTAATTGCTGAAGAGCTTCTTGGATATTCTGTTTTCGATCAAAATATTATCGACCAGGTAATGATTGAGCTTGACGGTACAAAGAACAAATCTAAGCTTGGGGCAAATGCTATTCTTGGTGTTTCATTAGCAGTTGCAAAGGCTGCGGCAAATGAACTTAATATGCCGTTGTATCGCTACGTGGGTGGTGTAAGCGCAAACACGCTTCCTGTTCCCATGATGAATATTATTAACGGTGGGTCTCACAGTGATGCTCCTATTGCGTTTCAGGAGTTCATGGTAATGCCCGTAAAGGCTAAGAATTTTTCAGAAGCTCTTAAAATGGGTACTGAGATTTTCCATAACCTCAAAAAAGTACTTCACAAGAGAGGTCTAAGTACTGCTGTGGGTGATGAAGGTGGTTTTGCGCCAACTTTAGACGGAACAGAAGATGCTTTAGATACCATCTTACAATCTATCAAAAACGCTGGTTACAAACCGGGTGAAGAAGTGATGATTGCTTTAGATTGTGCTTCGGCTGAATTCTACGAAAATGGCAAGTATGACTACACCAAATTTGAAGGAGAAAGCGGTAAAGTAAGAAGCAGCCAGGAACAGGCAGAATACCTTGCTGAACTTGCTTCAAAATATCCTATCATTTCTATAGAAGATGGAATGGACGAAAACGACTGGGATGGATGGAAAGCTCTTACAGAAAAAGTAGGAGACAAAGTTCAGCTTGTTGGAGATGACTTGTTTGTTACTAATGTAGAGCGTCTTTCAAAAGGAATAGAGAACAACATAGCGAACTCTATCCTTATTAAAGTGAACCAGATTGGTACGCTTACCGAAACAATTTCGGCTGTGAACATGGCGCACAACGCCGGTTATACTTCTGTAATGTCTCACCGTTCGGGAGAGACTGAAGACAATACTATTGCCGATTTAGCTGTGGCGTTAAATACTGGTCAAATTAAAACCGGTTCTGCTTCGCGTAGTGACCGTATGGCCAAATACAATCAGCTTCTTCGCATTGAAGAAGAACTTGGAAGTGTAGCTTATTTCCCGCAGGAAAAAGCTTTCAAGGTTAAATTATAACAGACACTTTACCTTTTTTTCTAAGCCTTTCCTCTTCGGGAAAGGCTTTTTCTTTTAGAACATGATATTCGTCATCTCTGCAATATTCTGGTCTTCCTATTTTTAAGAGAGTTCAGAATTAGGGAGATAACTGCTTTTTTTGCCATTTAGAATAAGCTTTTAGGCTTGTTTTCAGCACTTGGGCCTATGAGGAAAAGCTGTGTGCTACCGAAAATTAAGGTAGAATTTTGTAAATTAGCAATCCTGAAAATAAATCATAAGAAAATCCATAACAAATATGTCAAAAGTAGCTACTATAAAAATTGATGGAAAGACCTATGACCTGCCAATGGTTGTAGGCACAGAGAAAGAAGTTGCCCTGGATATTACGCAGTTGCGAGGGCAAAGTGGAGCAATAACCTTAGATCCCGGATATAAAAATACGGGTGCATGTGAGAGTGCAATTACTTTTCTTGATGGAGAAGAGGGGATTTTGAGATACCGTGGATATTCCATTGAAGAATTAGCTGAAAAAGCCGATTTTCTAGAAGTAGCTTATCTTTTAATATTTGGGGAATTACCAACTGAGGTACAGTTGCAAAATTTTAATACCGATATTCTCGATCAAAGCATCGTGAATGAGGATATGAAAACTGTTCTTAAAGGGTTTCCTCAAACAGCTCACCCCATGGGGGTCCTGGCTTCCCTTACCAGTGCACTTACCGCCTTTAATCCAAAGTCGGTGAATGTTGAGTCTGAAGAAGATATGTACCGGGCCATAGTAAAGATCCTTGCTAAATTCCCTGTTCTTGCAGCATGGACTTTGCGCAAGAAGAACAACCAGGTGCTCTTTAACAAAGATACCAATATTGGTTATGTAGAGAGCCTCCTGAAAATGATGTTCCAGGATGATAACTCAAAAAAATCTTACAAGCAGAATAAGATTTTGGTCGATGCGCTAGATAAGTTGCTTATACTTCATGCAGATCACGAGCAAAACTGTTCTACTTCAACAGTGAGAATTGTAGGTTCTTCTCATGCAGGTTTATTCGCTTCCATTTCGGCAGGGGTTTCTGCATTGTGGGGTCCGCTTCACGGTGGAGCAAACCAGGCTGTAATCGAGATGCTTGAAGAGATCAAAGCAGATGGTGGAGATACTTCAAAATTCATTGCAAAAGCAAAAGATAAAGACGATCCTTTCAGGCTAATGGGCTTTGGGCACAGGGTATATAAAAACTTTGATCCAAGGGCAAGAATTATCAAGAAAGCGGCCGATGAAGTACTTGGTCAGCTTGGTGTTGAAGATCCAATTCTGGAGATTGCCAAGAGTCTTGAAAAGACAGCTTTAGAAGATCCGTACTTTGTAGAGAGAAAACTTTATCCAAACGTAGATTTCTATTCGGGTATTATTTACCGTGCTATGGGTATCCCGACTGAGATGTTTACAGTAATGTTTGCAGTTGGTCGTCTTCCGGGATGGATTGCACAATGGAGAGAAATGCGCCTAAGAAAAGAACCAATTGGCCGTCCAAGACAGGTTTATATTGGAGAGACTAAACGTGCTTTCAAAGAAATTGAAAAGAGATAGAATGCTCAATTAATAATTAAAGTAAGAACTCCACTTTTTGTGGAGTTTTTCTTTTTCAGGTGCCAGGTAAATCTATTTTTTTCTATCATAGAGGTTACCCGGAGTAAATCCTTCCGTAGAAAATAATTTTATAAAAAAGTGCTGTAAATAAAGATTTTATGCATTTATAGAGGAGTATTCCTTTTCTTATATTTGCAGCCAAATTGGGAGTTTATGATGAAGCTAAATATTAAAAATGAGACTTCCCGTCTTAGAGCGGTGATCCTTGGGACTGCAGAGAGCCCGGGGCCTACACCCGAATATGAGAATGCCTACGATCCAAAATCGGCAGAGCATATCATGGCCGGCACCTACCCTTTAGAAGAAGATATTGTGAAGGAGATGGAAGCTGTGCGGGAGGTATTGGAAAAATATGATGTTCAGGTTTTTCGTCCAAATCTCGTAAAAGATCTCAACCAGATCTTTACACGTGATATAGCCTTTGTGATTGATGACATGTTTATAAAGGCAAACATTCTTCCAGATCGTGAAGAGGAAATTGAAGCCATTCAATATGTTATTGACCAGATGGATCCCGATAAGGTGATCGAGCTGCCCGAAGATGTTCATGTAGAAGGGGGAGACGTGATGCTTTATAACGATCATCTTTTTATAGGTGCTTATTATGGCGAAGATTATCCCCAGTTTATCACTGCGCGAACCAATCTCAAGGGAGTAGAGCACATCAGTAAGATGTTCCCCCATAAAAAAGTGCGGTCATTTAACCTGAGAAAATCAAATACCGAGGCGCGAGACAATGCACTCCATCTCGACTGCTGTTTTCAGCCGGTAGGGAAAGGAAAGGCCATTCTCTACAAAGACGGGTTCCTTGATGAAAAAGAATACGAGTGGCTGGTAAATTTCTTCGGAAAAGAAAACATCTTTGAGATTACCCGGCAGGAAATGTACGATATGAATTCGAATGTGTTTTCTATTTCTGAAGATGTGGTGATTTCAGAAAAAAACTTCACCCGCCTCAATACCTGGCTTCGGGAAAACGGGATGAAGGTGGAAGAGGTACCTTATGCCGAAATAGCTAAACAGGAGGGATTGTTGCGCTGTTCAACCTTACCTCTAATAAGAGATTAAAGTAAATGAGACAAATAACTGATACGGTACTAATGGTGCGGCCGGTGGCTTTTAGGATGAATGAACAAACCGCCGTAAATAATTTTTTTCAGGAAGGTTTGCACCTTGACAATGAGCAGATCAATAAAAAAGCTCAGGAGGAATTTGATGCTTTCGTGGAAAAACTTCGGAAGGTTGGGGTCAACGTTATTGTAGTAGATGATGACAAGAAACTTGACACCCCAGATTCTATCTTTCCGAATAACTGGGTGACTTTTCATGAAGATGCAACTGCAGCCATCTATCCTCTTTTTGCTGAAAACCGCAGAAGGGAACGCAGGGCTGAAGTCTTTGATAAAATAGAAGCAGAGGGCTATCTCATTAAAGATGTTATTGACTATACAAGTGCCGAGGAGGAAGAGCTTTTCCTGGAATCTACCGGAGTGCTTATTCTTGACAGGATCAATGAAAAGGCGTATTGTGCGCTCTCACCCCGTGCCAATGAAGAACTGCTAATTGAATTTTGTGAAGATTTTGAACTTACCCCGGTAATTTTTACTGCCTATCAGGATGTAGATGGTCGCAGGATGCCTATTTATCACACCAACGTGATGATGTGCCTGGCCGAAAATTTCGCGGTAATTTGCCTTGATAGTATAGACGATCCTAAAGAGCGCAAAAATGTGGTAAAACATTTAAAGTCTGACGGGAAGCAGATCATAGAGATTTCTGAAGCGCAATTACATCATTATGCCGGTAATATGTTGCAGGTGCAGGGCAGGGATGAAAAAAAATACCTGGTAATGAGTGAGGCGGCAAGAAAAAGCCTGCTTCCGGTTCAAATTGCAGCTATTGAAAAGCATTGTGAGATCTTGAGCAGTGATCTTACCACCATAGAAACCTGTGGCGGTGGCAGTGCCCGCTGTATGTTGGCCGAAATTTTTCTTCCGAAGAAATAAGAAAAAAAATAAAACTAC